>NZ_JAYGII010000004.1:0-170477 GCF_034931365.1 Natronospira elongata | reverse complement strand
TCATCCACCAGTGCCCGCGGGTAGCGGTCCAGATGGTCGATACTGGCATAGCCCGCTTCCAGGGCCCGGTAAATACCCACATCCTCGGGTACATGCCCGGCGAAGGCCATGCCGAGTTCATTCGCTTCCTCGGCGATGGCGTCGAATTCCGCCCGGCCCAAACCGGGGTGAATCTTGAGAAAATCGTAACCGGCTTCCACCTGATCGCGGACCATCTCGCGGCCCGCTTCGGGGCTATCCACGCTATTGCCATTCAGGGATGGGCCCGAGGTGATCAGCCGGGGCCCCAGAAACTGGCCTTCCTCCAGGCCTTCACGGAGCTCCAGGTGCCAGGGTTCACCCAGCATGCCGCGAGCCAGGGTGACCCCATTGCTCAGATAAAGAAAAAGGATGTCTTCACGCAGTTGCATGGGGGCTTGCTCGCCCGGTACATGGGCGTGCATTTCGGCCAGGCCGGGCATCAGATAGCCGTTCCGGCCATCAATAAGCTGGATCCCGTCGTCGGCTTGCCAGTGTCCCGCGGATCGAATCTCGATGATCTGACCGTCCGAGATGCGCACCGCGCGGTCTCGTAGCACCCGCTCTTCATCCATGGGAATGATGTGCACCTGGTCTATGACGATATCCCGGTGTTCAGCGGCAGAACCGGGCCCGCCAAGCGCCATCAATATCAGGGCGATTATGGCCAAGAAAAAAGTTCGCATTGCTGACCTCCTCAGATCAGGGACTAGTCGGAGCATAGTCCTGGAATCCGTGAAAGTGAACGGCATTCCAGGCGCCGCGTATGGACGATCGGTTTCCTACAGCTGACGGCGATGGCCCGGGAAGGTTCCGCTGAGGTGGGGGCATGGCACTGTCCGTCCCCGGTGCTAGGGAACGGACAGTGCCCTGGAGATCAGGCGAGGCGGGTGAAGACCTGGCGGGCCGCATCCACGGTGCTGTCGATGTCCTCGTCACTGTGGGCGGAGGACAGAAAACCCGCCTCAAAGGCGGACGGTGCCAGGTAGATGCCCTGTTCCAGCATGCCATGGAAGAAGCGCTTGAAGCGGTCAATATCGCAGGCCTGGACCTGACTGAAGCGCTCCACCGGTTCTTCTTTAGTGAAGAACAGACCAAACATGCCGGGGACCTGGTTGATGCTGAGCGGAATGCCGGCATCGTCGGCGGCTAATTTGAGGCCACTGCAAAGCCGGCGGGTGCTGTCTTCCAGGCCCTGGTGAAAACCGGGTTCGCTGATGATGTCCATCATTGCCAGGCCGGCGGCCATGCCAAGGGGGTTTCCGGACAGGGTGCCGGCCTGATAGACAGGTCCCAGCGGCGAGAGATGCTCCATGATTTCCCGACGGCCGCCCACGGCGCCTACCGGCATGCCACCGCCCACGACCTTGCCAAGGGTAGTGACATCCGGCGTCACGCCGGCCCATTGCTGGGCCCCGCCGGGCGCCAGTCGGAAGCCGGTCATGACTTCGTCGAAGATGAGTATGGCGCCGTGTTCGGCGCAGATTTCCTTGAGTCCCTCCAGGAAACCGGCGATTGGGGGCACGCAGTTCATGTTGCCGGCAACCGGTTCGACAATAATGCAGGCGATTTCATCGCCCTTCTCGCGGAAGGCGGCGCGGACCGAATCCAGGTCGTTGAAGGGCAGGGTCATGGTCAGCTCGGCCAGGCCAGCGGGAACCCCGGGGCTGTTCGGCACGCCCTGGGTCAGGGCGCCCGAGCCGGCCTTGACCAGCAGGGAGTCTGAATGGCCGTGATAGTGCCCTTCGAATTTCACCACCCGGTCACGGCCGGTGTAGCCACGGGCCAGACGGATGGCAGTCATGGTCGCCTCGGTGCCGGAGTTGACCATGCGGACCCGCTCGATGGAGGGGACGATTTCGCAGATGCGCTTGGCCATCTCCGTCTCCACCTCGGTGGGAGCGCCGAAAGACAAGCCGCGGGTGGCTGCGCGTTGCACGGCCTCGATCACCTCGGGCCGGGAATGACCGCCAATCATCGGGCCCCAGGAACCCACATAGTCAATGTAGGCTCGGCCATCACTGGCATGGATGCGACTGCCCTGGGCACTTTCCACGAACAGGGGCTCGCCGCCAACGCCGGTGAAGGCTCGTACCGGTGAGTTGACGCCGCCGACGATGTATTGACTGGCTTTTTCCAATAGAGACTGGGTCATGGCAGATTCTTGTCTTTGTCAGATGGGTGGCTCTTGCGGGATTCTCAGGCCGCTTATCCTAACAGTTGCCCCGGCTTCCTACAGCTCCAGGTCGGGGTCATGACGGTTGCCGCTGCCGCCCCTGTTCAAAGGCCTGCTTCAATCGGGCGACATTCTCCCTCGGGTCCCCCGACCAGACGCTGCCAATGACAGCCACCAGGTCGGCGCCCGCGGCCGCGACACGATCCACATTGGCCGGTCCGATACCGCCGATGGCGCAGACGGGAGCAGGAAACTGGGCACTGGCAAGCTGCAACAGCGCCAGGGGAGCATGAACAGCGTTCGGCTTGGTGTCGGAGGGAAATATACTGCCGAAGGCCAGGTAATCGGCACCGGCCTGGGCAGCGGCCCTGGCCCGGTTCAGCTCGTTGTAGCAGGAGACCCCAATCAGCTTGTCTGGCCCCAGCTGCTGGCGCGCTGACTCCAATTGGCCGTCATCCCGGCCCAGGTGAACACCGTCGGCATCCACGGCTGCACAGAGCTCGACATCGTCATTGATGATCAGGGGGGTGCCATAGTCCCTGCATTGTGCCCGCAGTGCGAGTGCTCGCCGGTGCCGGGCGCTGTGATCATGGCTCTTGTCCCGGTACTGGATCATGGCCACCCCGCCTTGCAGGGCAGCTTCCACATCACTGAGCAGGCGCCCATCGTCCAGGCCGTCGTGATCGGTCAGCACATAGATGCCCGAGACAGGTATCGACATGGGCTGTTCAGCGCCCGGGCAGGCGATTGGGGATGTGTTGGCCCTTCCCGAGCCGCCAGCCCGAATGCAGGGCGCGCCAGGTCCAGTCCTGGGCCTGGCGTACGGCTTCAACTGCATCCTGGCCCGACGCCAATCTCGCGGCGATGGCCGAGGCCAGGGTACAGCCGGAGCCATGGTACTGGCCGGGAAGGCGATCCCAGCGGAAATCCTCGCGCCGACCTTCAGCGCCGAACAGGATATTGTCCACTGCCGGGGTGTCTTCGTCGGCACCCTTGTGCAGTACCCAGGGTGCGCCCAGTTCTAGCAGTGTGTCGGCCCGAGCCTGTGGGGTATCCGCCTCGGGTGCCAGTGCGCGGGCTTCGCTCGCGTTGGGTGTGACGACGGTGCTGATGGGAATCAATTGTTCTTTCAGAACCTGAATAAGATTCTCTTCGGCCAGCCGAGCGCCACCGGCGGCGACCAGCACCGGATCAAGGACCACGGGCAGTTCCGGATGGCTCTCCAGAACTTCGGCCACCGCTCGGCCGATCTCGGCATTGCCGAGCAGGCCCAGCTTGACCGCCGCTATCGGCAGATCATCCAGTACGGTGGCGGCCTGCTCCATCACCAGCTGGGGGTCGCTGACTTCCACCCGGTAGGCGTTGAGCGTGTCCTGTACGGTCAGGGCGGTGATAACCGGTGCCGGATGGCAGCCCAGAGCGCTAATGGCCTGGGTATCGGCGCACACCCCGGCGCCACCGGAGGGGTCATTGCCGGCAATGATCAATACAACAGGGGGTGTCGTGGTCGTTGTCATGCCGCCATTATAAGTCAGTCGGTACCGAACGGCGAAGTCCCGGGGCTTGGATGGGGCGCCGCTCCATGTGAGAATTGCCGCCTGTTCACGAGCCCAGTCAGGAGTGCAGATTCCCCATGAAAGCCTATATGTGCGTCATTTGCGGATATGTCTATGAAGAAGAAAAAGGGGACCCGGAGTCCGGTATTGAGCCGGGCACCAAGTGGGAAGATGTACCCATGAACTGGGTCTGCCCCGATTGCGGCGCGGGCAAGGAAGACTTTGAAATGATCGAGATCTGATCTGTCCTGAAGGGTTGCATCGGAGTATCTGATGCAACCCGGCATGACGGTTATTCAGGTCTTCAGATCGAGCTCTCTGCCGCCCCTCTGCCTGCCGACAGGCTTTATCGATAGACGGTTCGGCCTTTCCCGCTCCACGAAGTATTCCCTGCTTTTAGCAATTTGTAACGGACAGCGACGCGGTGCGTCAGATCCATTGCAGGCCGCCAGTATTGGCCCGGTGGCCTGCGTTGAGGAAGCGCGTAGTTACTTCCTGACCTCTCCCTGAGGAGGCGCTGTGAGCGTCGAATTGCCGGGAACCGAAGCGGTTCCCGGCTCTTTTTATGAATCCCTGATCAGGGGGGCCGTGACCAGCAGACGCTTTACTCGGCAGTCACCGACTTGGACTCGATTTGATAGCCGGCCTGGCGAAGCAGGTTAACCAGGCCCTCTTCACCCACCATGTGCAGGGCGCCGACCACCACGAAATAGTCCTGCTCGCCCTCGTCCAGGAAGCGGGTGATATCGTCCATCCAGTTGTGATTGCGATCGGTGACGATGCGCTCGTAGACCTCGGGATAGTCCTGGAAGTCTTCCAGCAGTGCATCTTCCAGCTCTCCCAGGCTGCCGGACTCCCAGGCACTGATCAGTGCCTCGATCTGCTCCTCCATGCCATCAATCTCTTCCAGCGTCTGCATGAGGAAATCAATCTGGGTTTCCTCGTCCAGCTCGTCGAAGAGGCTGATTTGAAATTGCAGGGTTTCCAGCTCGACGATGGATTTGTGCTTGTCGGCCGCCCGATTCAGGAAATAGGTTTCGACGCCGTGATCGGCGGTGTAGCCCATGCGTTCGAATTCGGTCACTGTCAGCACCAGGGCCAACAGCCAGGGTCGGAGCATGTTCATCTGCGACAGATCATAACCATTGGCACCGGCCAGCTCGGTCGCACGCTTATAGCGCTCCTCGCCCAGCACATCCTCCAGGGTGGTGCCTTCCGGGAGAAGGCCGGCATTGACCATCAGCTGCTGCTGAACCTGTGGGTCGATATTGACGATGTCGGTTTCCACCACCAGGTAAGGTGACTGTTCAAATGCCTCTTCCACCGCATCGGCCAGGGGATAGTGCTCCTCCGTCAGTACATGTACAGAGCCGAACAGCCAGACGGTGTTTTGTTCACCTTCCACCTTCCAGAAACTGGGGGCGGCCTCGGACAGATCGCTGTCTTCGGCAAGCAGACTCAGGGGAGCCAACATCAGGAGCAGGGCAAAAATCCAGGTCGCCCCGGTCAGGGCGCGGCTTAGGGGGTCTCGAAATTTCATGAACTCAACCTCCGGGTGAAGGGGAATAGGGCGGCGTTCCTCGCTGTTATTGTCCCGCCTTCTGGGAATACTTTCCAGCAAGACCAGTCAGTCGAGAATTCGTTCCAGGGGAATTCGTCCGGATTGCACAGCGATATAGGCGGTACGGGCGGATTGCTCCAGGGAGCAGCTCCACTTGTAGGCGCGATCCAGCGTCTCGCCCCGCGCGTATATGCCATGGCCGCGGACGATGCAGGCCGGGTGTTCACTCAGACAGTCGGCCACCAGCGCCGGGGCCTCCTCGACATAGCGTTCATAGGGTACATCCAGGACGGGCACACGGCCGAAGTAGAAACTGCCCTCGAAGTCCGGGGGAATGAAGTCACCCCCGCCCAGGGTCAGGCCGACCGCATGGTGGCCGTGACTGTGCAGCACCGCAGAGATGTCCTCCCGAGCAGCCTGGACCGCAAGGTGCAGGGTTGCATCCAGCGAGGCCCCGGAGGGCGGTTTCTCTCCGATCCGGCAGGCGACAAGTTCATCCGCGGTCAGCGTATCGGCGCAGGCCCCGGTGGGGGTAACCCAGATCTGGTTTCCGTCACGAACCGAAGCGTTGCCGCTGTGGCTGTCGTTGTAGCCGTGTCGTCTCAGCAGCTCGTAATAGAGGACCAGGGCCTCCTTGGGGCCGAGTGCCGACAGGGGGCGGCGCTGGGTCGGGTCCTGGGCGCTCATGAAGGCAGGTCAGCGGCCTGCAGCTGCACCAGCTCGTCGTCGATGCGGCCGGCGTCGTCGAGATAAAGAACGCGATAGGCGGGTGGGGCGTCGGGATCGATGGCGAAGTCCTCGCTGCCGGCCAGGAACTGGGCACAGGTGGAGGGTGTCCCCAGCAAGCGCAGGTGACCGTGGTATCCCTCCGAGGGCTGGTGAACATGGCCCCAGATCACGGCACGGGCATGTTCGTGGGCGCTGACTATCTCCAGCAGTTGGTCGCCATCCTTCAGGCCCACCCCATCCAGCCAGGGCGTGCCCACCGGTCGCGGTTGGTGGTGCACCGCCACGAGGGTGGGGCGAGGGCGGTTTGCCTTGAGCAGGCGGTCCAGCTCCGCGAGGCCGGACTCACCCACTCTGCCTGCCGGCGAGCCGGGAATGTGACTGTCCAACTGAATGACGTCCCAGGCACCCAGACTGACTCGGGTGTCCAGACGGAAGGGGGGCATGGTGAGGGTGCGGCGCATGATGTCCGGGTCATCGTGATTGCCCGGAATGCACAGGACGGGCACCTGGAAATCACCGAAATACTGAATGAAATGCCGGTAGGCTGCTTCGGTTTCCTGCTGGACCAGGTCGCCGGTCACCAGGATGGCCTTGGCGTCGGCATGGTGGTCCTGGACATGGTTCAGGACCTTGCGAAGGGTTTCACCGGTTCGTGTGCCGCGCAGTTCGCCATCGCCGTCGGCGAACAAGTGGGTGTCGGTGATCTGGAGAATCTTGTCCATTCGTTGCCGCCCGTCGTGCCCGCCCTGCATGGTGGCGGGAATGCCTCATTTCCCTGAGAGGGATTCCTCCGACCCTGTTCGGGGCAAGGGCCAAGCCCACAGTATTAAAGCTATCACAGCTATGATAGTTAGACTGTGAACCAGGCCTCAGTTTGCCGTTTTCAGTGGCCATGGTCATGGCCATTCAGGGCAATTTGTGGCCTCTGTGACCCAATCTGGCCCTGTCGAGGGAGAGCTTATGTCCAATCGCACCACGCCGCTGGATCCACGCCTGCACGAGTATCTGCTCGGGGTTTCCTTGCGAGAGCCCGCGCCCATGCGGGCCCTGCGTGAGGAGACCGCGAGATTACCGGAGCACAATATGCAGATTGCCCCGGAACAGGGCCAATTCATGCAAATGCTCCTGCGGCTGATGGGCGCCAGGCGCTGTATCGAGATCGGCACCTTTACCGGCTACAGTACGCTGGCGATGGCCCTGGCCCTGCCAGAGGATGGGCGAGTGCTTGCCTGCGATCTCAGTCGGGAGTGGACCGATGTGGGTCGGGGCCATTGGCGGCAGGCCGGAGTGGAGGAGCGCATTGACCTGCGTCTCGGGCCGGCGCTGGAGACTCTCACGGGCCTGCTGGAAGACGAGGAAGAGGGGCGGGCCATCTGGGATTTTGCCTTCATCGATGCCGACAAGACCGCCTACGGTGACTATTTCGAATGCTGTCTACGTCTGCTCCGGCCCGGTGGGCTCATCGCCGTGGATAATACCCTATGGGATGGCAAGGTCGCCGACCCGGCCGTGGACGATGCCGACACCCGTGCCATTCGTCAGTTCAACGAGTCTCTATTGGCCGATGACAGGGTCGACATCAGCCTGGTCCCCATTGGTGACGGGCTTACTCTGGCAAGGAAACGGCAGTAAGCATGGCAGTTTCAGAGTGGCTTTACCGATTGGCAGTTGGCAAAGAAAACGCCCGCCACATCTCCGGTGGCGGGCGTCTTTCCAGCATCCTTCGCAAGGCAATCTACCAGATTAGATCGCCGCTTTCCGGATCAAATACGGCGAATCGTTCCCGTGGAGTTCGGGCGTCCTCGTCCGCGCCGCCACCAGCTGAATCGAATGCCCCGCCCACGAAAATCATATCTTCCGTGACATGAATTGCATGAACGGCGCCTTCGCTAGTGCCCGGATTCCAATCGAGCAGATCGCCGTCACCATCCGGGTTGAAGGCAGCAATACCCTGACGGTCCTCACCGCCAGCGCTACTGAAGCCGCCCCCAGCAAAAAGGACACCGTCTTGCTCCGCGAGGCTCCATACGCGGCTGCTGACTTCCACCTCCCAATCCCGTAGCTCTCCGCTCACGGCATCGAAAGCGGCCAGGTTTTCCCGTTCGGGATCCGCCTCATCCCCGTGATAAAAGACACCGCCCACGAACAAATCGCCATCACGATAGAGCAGTGCATGCAGATCGGGCACATTGATTCCCGAGCGGCCAAGTTGGGGAGAGAAGTCCTGATCCAGGCTTCCGTCGCTGAGGTCGAATGCCGCGATCGCGTCACGCTCTTCGTAATCGGATTCGCCGGCTTCGCGTGCGCCGACAAAGGTACCCGCGACGATCAGACGGTCATCAACACGAACCATGTCCCTGATTATCGGATCAGTGAGCGTAGTGCCCTCGAATTCAATGTTCAGATCAGCGCCAACTGTTCCATCATTGGGGTCCAGCGCTGCCAGACTTTCCCGTGACTCGGCCGGTTCACCGATTTCCGTGAACATGCCAGCTGCATAAAGCACCCCATCATTGAACATCAATGCACTGACATTCTGATTGGGGTCGGGTGACCAGTCGATAACACTGCCATCTACCGCGTCTACAGCGGCCAGATTGCTCCGAGGTTCGCCATTGACTTGCTCGAACTGTCCAGCGACGAAGACGGTGCCGTCATGCGCCAGCAGATCACTGACTCCTGCGGGCGTTCCCTGAATATCGGGGGCCCAGTCGGTCAATGTCCCATGTTCGGCGTCAAGTGCAGCCGCATACTCTCTTATTTCGCCACCGAGACCTGTAAATTCCCCGCCAACGAAGAGTTTCCCACCGTTGCTTGCCAAGGCGGTCGCGACATCGTTTGCCGGTGTGCTCCAGTCCAACAGATTGCCCCCCGCCTCGAATGCTGCCAGGTGGCGCCGCTGCTGATGCTCGGGGTCCGGGCCTGATCCGCCGCCAACGCCGGTGAAGCTGCCGGCCACATAGAGAATGTCCTCATTCAGGGCCAAATCGCGGACCGCATAGCTTGTCAGCCCCTGGCCTCCAATCCCCGGATCCCAATCCTCCAGATTTCCGGTAGTAACGTCGATTGTGGCGAGGCGCATACGGCTCTGCGTCCCGGTTTCGTCTTCGAACTCCTGGAACTGTCCACCAACATACAAGGTATCGTCCTCAACCAGCAGTGTGGATACCCTGCCATCAGCTCCTGTGTCAGCCCAGGCGCTGTGAGTTTCACCGGTTTGGGGGTCGATAGCTGCGAAACGTGATTGTGTATCACCGTCAAGTTCGGTGAAAGTGCCGCCGACGTAGACAAGCTCTTCATCAGCGGTGATGGCGTGAACATGGTTGTTTGGTTCCGGAGCCTCGTTTTCGATCAAATCCCCGTCTTCCGCCTGCAGGACGCGAAGATGATCTGGCCCAGGGCCACTAGTAATGTTGCCGCCGATGTAAACACGCTCCTCATAGGTAGCAATTGCATGGACAGCAGGAGAAGCTGGATGACTCCAGTCCTTTACGGCTCCTGTGTGGACATCGAGTGCTGCCACGCCGTTCCGGGAATAATCCGTCTCGTTATGTTCAACTTCATCGAAACGGCCACCGATGTAGAGGGTGTCATCATCAAGCGCCAAGGCGTATACGTTGCTGTCTGTCGACACGTTCCAATTGGGATCCAGGGAGCCATCAGCACGTATTCTCGCCAGATTCTCACGAGGTTCGCCACCGACGGCAGCAAACTGGCCGCCAATGAACCAGCCACCCTGTCCGTCGGGCTCGGCGGCATTGATGGTTCCGTCGATATGAGGTGTTGGGCCACTGAGCTGGCCACTTTCTTCATCCAGGACGCCCCCACCGCCGGTTGCGGCCGAGGCTACTCTCGGGCGGCCGCCGACATAAAGCGTCTCATCGTAGACTTCCATTGCATCGATGTTGCCCCCGAAAGCGATTGGTGTCGGTCGAGCGCCAGCGGCAAGAGATCGTTCGCCGTTGGACTCTACAACGAAGTACCAACTCGTATCTGAGTCAAATTCGTCTGCTATGGCCCCGATTGTGACACTGCCGTCGCTTACATCGACCAACATGCCGCTATCAGCACACAGGGAATAGTTCTCCCAATCACAGTTGGGATCGGAAGAATACTTGATGTCTACCGGGTCGTTACCTTCCCACTCGAGATGCATCTGCATGATGTCGGAGTAGGCAAAGAAGGCCAGACCCATGTCGCAGTCAACCGCAAGCTCGACATCTGTTCCGTCGATTTCGCCTGAATCTGGATCTACCTGGCAAACCCGATCTGTGGGTGCATCGGAGATATCTACCGTCCAGCTCTGCCCATCTTCAAGTTCTTCATCAAAGCTGAACTGGCCGTCTTCTTCGATCGTCAGGCTTTCGGATTGTCCATTTGCGCTCAGGGTCAGTCCCAGAGCGTCGGCACCAAGTCCGTCGACAATGCCGCTGATGCCGAAGCTGTCCGCGTCATCATCATCGTCGTCGTCGTCGTCGTCGTCGTCATCGTCATCGTCATCGTCATCGTCATCGTCATCGCCGTTGTCCGGGTCCGTCACATCTCCATTGCCGGAATCGGAGTCTGAGCTACTGGAGCTGAAGCAGCCTGGCATCAGCAGAGCAATGAGTAAGGCAATTATCAGCGCATTTAAGCGACTTATCCGGGGTGTTTCATTCTGGTTTTCATCGGTGTTGGAATCCATTGTTACTTCTCCCTTGCGCGTGTCGGAAGCCGTCGACGCACTGCGTGCTGCGTGCAAGAACGGGCTTGAGACTTGGTATGCGAAGGAGTGATTTGCGGAGCAATGGCAGGCTGTAAATGATTGCGTTTAGATTGTTAGCAGTTGCCGGGTGCCCGCTACCCCAAAACCCCTCCCCAATACCGCCCAGAACCGTTTCTGGGTCCCCTGCTTCGTCGCTTCTCCGTTGCGGAGACGACGGGGCCAGCGTAGATTTTTGGATCGATGGTTGAACACCCCCCACATGGAGTGCCTCATGGTAAAAGGGAGCTCAAGGGGGCTATGAGCAGTGATTACGACCATGGCGACTGGGGCGATGGTCGGTCCAGCACCTTTGCCGGGGGCTTGCGAAGGCGCTTTCGCGCAAACTAATGTCAGGAAACGTCGTATGTGCTTGCCCAAAAAATGAAGGGAAAAGCCCCCACGTTTGGGGCTGGATTCAGGGCGCAGCACCCCGCCATTTGATGGAGCAGCCCATGCTCGGCTGCTGAGCCTCCGGCTCCGGTCCCTGGCCGGTCTGGGCAATGCGCTTCATGGCCTCGAACAGTTCGCGACGGCTGCTGTCGTCGGCGCGATGGCGGCCGCTGGCATCCAGCCGGCCCCGATACTGGAGCTTCAGTTCGGCATCGAAGCCGAAGAAATCCGGTGTGCAGACCGCCCCATACAGCCTGGCGGTCTCCTGGCTTTCGTCGTAGAGGTAGGGGAAGGTGAAACCGGCTTCCTCGGCCAGAGCCTTCATCTTGTCAAAGCCGTCTTCCGGGTAGGCCTCGGTGTCATTGGACATGATGGCGACGCTGCCGACCTCGTATTGCTCCAATTCCCGGGCATCGCGGACAATGCGGTCGAGGATTGCCTGCACATAAGGGCAGTGATTGCAGATGAACATCACCACCGTGCCCTTGTAACCGCGGCAATCCTCCAGCGTCCAGTCCTGGCCATCCACCCCGGGGAGGCGGAAATCGGGGGCCGGCCGTCCGAAGTCGCAGGCGGGTGTCTCCAGTCTGGCCATGATCCAATCTCCAGTTCAGGCACTGCCCCGGGGCTGGGGCGAGGGTGGTCGGGGCCGTCTGACCCCCCACCGGTCGAGAAAATATGACGCGAATTGTACAATGAGGCATTCTACGCGTTCCATGCGTTTTTGATCCTTTAGCGACGACCGGCCCGGTGTGGCCGGTTTCAACCCGGGAGACAGCCTGGCATGTCGAAAAACTACCTGTTCACCTCTGAGTCGGTGTCTGAGGGGCACCCGGACAAGATTGCCGATCAGGTGTCCGATGCGATTCTCGATGCGCTCCTTGAGCAAGACAAAAGGGCGCGGGTGGCCTGCGAAACCCTGGTGAAAACCGGATTCGTGATCATTGCCGGCGAAATCACCACCAGCGCCTGGGTGGACCTGGAAGATCTGGTCCGTCAGACCATCGTGGATATCGGCTATGACAGCTCCGAGCTGGGCTTTGACGGCCATACCTGTGCGGTCATGAATGCCATCGGCAAGCAGAGTGAGCATATTGCCCAGGGTGTGGACCGGGAGTCCGAGGAAGAGCAGGGGGCGGGTGACCAGGGCCTGATGTTCGGTTATGCCAGCAACGAGACCGATGTGCTGATGCCGGCGCCCATCACCTTCGCTCACCGTCTGGTCCGTCAGCAGTCGGCGGTGCGCCGCAGCGGCAAGCTGGCGTGGTTGCGCCCGGATGCCAAGAGCCAGGTCACTTTCCGCTACGAGAACAACAAGCCGGTGGGCGTGGATACCGTGGTCTTGTCCACCCAGCACGGCCCGGACGTGAGTAACGAGCAGATCCGCGAGGCGGTGATCGAGGAGATCATCAAGCCGGTACTCCCGGCGGAGTGGATCGACAGCAAGACCCGTTACCTGATCAATCCCACCGGCCGATTCGAGATCGGCGGTCCGGTGGGTGACTGCGGCCTCACCGGCCGCAAGATCATTGTCGATACCTATGGTGGCATGGCCCGACACGGTGGCGGTGCCTTCTCCGGCAAGGACCCGTCCAAGGTCGACCGCTCTGCCGCCTACGCCGCCCGGTATGTGGCCAAGAACGTGGTCGCCGCGGGCCTGGCCGAGCGTTGCGAGATCCAGCTCTCCTATGCCATCGGCGTGGCCGAGCCCACCTCGATCAGCGTGGATACCTTCGGCACCGGTCAGGTGGATGATGAGCGGCTGACTGCGCTGATCCGTGAGCATTTCGATCTGCGGCCCTACGGCATCCTCAAGATGCTGGATCTGGTGCGCCCGATCTATCAACCAACCGCCGCATACGGTCATTTCGGTCGTGAAGACGGTGATTTCCCCTGGGAAAAGACCGACCGGGCTGAAACCTTGCGCGAGGCCGCCGGTCTCAAGGCTGCACGGCAGGCCTGATACCAGAAAATCTGTAAGACCGGTCCGAGGAGCGTTGCAACGGGGTAACCCGCCAGGCTCGGAGCGGAGTTTTCTTTTCAGAACGGCGCTCGCTTCACAATCTACGGAGTTGAACTATGAACGCTGTGGTTGAAAAGCGAAATGGTGAAGACTTTCACGTGGCCGATCTGTCCCTGGCGGAATTCGGTCGCAAGGAAATCGCCATTGCGGAAACCGAAATGCCGGGTCTGATGGCCCTGCGGGAGAAGTACGGCCAGGAAAAGCCCCTCAAGGGTGCGCGCGTGGCCGGTTCCCTGCACATGACCATCCAGACCGCCGTGCTGATCCAGACCCTGGAAGCCCTGGGCGCCGAAGTGCGTTGGGCCTCCTGCAATATCTACTCCACCCAGGACCACGCCGCCGCGGCCATTGCCGACAACGGCACGCCGGTGTTCGCCTTCAAGGGTGAAACTCTGGATGAGTACTGGGAATTCACTCACCGGATCTTTGAGTGGGAGGGCGAAGGCGCCAACATGATCCTGGACGATGGCGGTGATGCCACGCTGTTGATCAATCTGGGTGCCGAGGCCGAGAAGGACCCCTCCGTGCTGGACAATCCCGGCGCTGATGAGGAAAAGGCCCTGTTTGCCGCCATCAAGAAGCGCCTGGATGAAAAGCCGGGCTGGTACTCCAAGGTCAAGGCCCAGATCAAGGGCGTGACCGAGGAAACCACCACCGGTGTGAACCGCCTTTATCGCATGCAGAAGGAAGGCACCCTGGATTTCCCGGCCATCAACGTGAACGACTCGGTGACCAAATCCAAGTTCGACAACCTCTACGGCTGTCGCGAATCGCTGGTGGACAGCATCAAGCGGGCCACCGATGTCATGGTCGCCGGCAAGGTTGCCGTGGTCTGCGGCTATGGTGATGTGGGCAAGGGCTCGGCCCAGTCCCTGCGCGGCCTGGGTGCCACGGTGTGGATTACCGAGATTGATCCCATCTGCGCCCTGCAGGCCGCCATGGAAGGTTATCGCGTGGTGGAGCTCGACGATGTGGTGGATCAGGCTGACATCTTCGTCACCGCCACCGGTAACTTCAATGTGATCAGCGCCGACCACATGGCCAAGATGAAAGATCAGGCCATCGTCTGCAACATCGGTCACTTCGACAATGAAATCGATGTGGCCGGTCTCAAGCAGTACGACTGGGAAAATATCAAGCCCCAGGTGGATCACGTGATTTTCCCCGACGGCAAGCGCATCATTCTGCTGGCCGAAGGGCGTCTGGTGAATCTGGGCTGTGCCACCGGCCATCCCAGTTTCGTCATGTCCGCCAGCTTCACCAACCAGGTGATGGCGCAGATGGAGCTGTTCAACAAGCCGGGTGAGTACGAGAACAAGGTCTATGTCCTGCCCAAGCATCTGGACGAGGAAGTGGCTCGACTGCATCTGGACAAGATCGGCGCCAAGCTGACTCGCCTGTCTGCGGAGCAGGCCAATTACATCGGCGTACCTCAGGATGGCCCCTTCAAGCCGGATTATTATCGCTATTGATCCGGGCATGCGGCCATGCACGACCCAAGGGGCCCGATTCTGCGGGCCCCTTTTTTTGCTCCATGCTTCCCGGGGCAAAGAGATCGTCAGTATCAACCAAGGGTGATGAGTCATGTACGAGAAGGATTACGAGATTCGCTGGGTGGATCTGGACCCCAACGGCCATATGCGTCATAGCGCCTATCTGGACTACGGTGCCCAGATTCGCCTGTCGGCGCTGGCTGATGGCGGCTTGACCATGGCCGCAATGGCCAAGCACGGCGTGGGACCGGTCCTGTTCAAGGAATCCATTGAATACCACCGGGAGATCCGTGGCGGCGAGACGATTCGGGTGGGGACTGAACTGACCGGCATGTCCAGCAACGGCAAGCATTGGCGAATGCGTCATGTGATCAAGAAGGCCGATGGGGAGGTGGCCGCTGTCATTGAGGTTCAGGGCGCCTGGTTGGACTTGCGGGCCCGTCGCATCGCGCCGGCCCCGGCAGAGGTGCAGACCGTCGTCGCTGAGCTGCCGAAAGCGGAGGACTACCAGGTCTTTGATTCTTCCAGGCGTTAATCGTCCTGCGCTCAGCCCCTATCCACTGACACCGACGTTCCCACGGTAAGCTCAAGCAGCGCCGCGGCACTGTCCTGGTTCGCGGCGATCTCCACCAGGTCCATGGAATTGCGATACCAGAACGACTGTCCAGGGGGGACATCGCAGAAGCTGCGGGCACGGGTGATGGCTTTTCCGTTGACCATCAGCTGACTGCTTCTGGGGACGTCGTCGGCGAGCAGGCCGGTCACGCAGTTGCCAAATCCATCCACATAGATGATTTGATCGCTGACGCTGTCGGTGGAGACCGGATCGTGGAGGGGCTGGGCGCCTATGGCAGTCGGGCTCATCCCGGTCTGAAGCTGGGCAGCGAAGGGCGCAAACAGGTCGCGGCCGTGGAAACTGGCGGAGAGCTGCTCTGGCCGCCAGGTGATTTCCCACCACTCGTGGCGGCTGGCATGGTCGGCAAGCGGCGCCAGCAGACCGTTGTCGGGTCCCACATAGTAGATACCGTCGGCCAGGAGACAGACCGGGCAGCGTGCCCCGCCCACGCCGGGGTCGACCACGGCCACGCAGATGTCACCTGGCTGGAATTGCCTGCTTAGTGCCCGCAGTAACAGGCCGGCTGCGCCGGGCTCGAAAGAGGGGGCATCATGCATCAAATGGATTGGCGTTTGTTGACTGTGGCGCCGCGCCGCGGCCTCCATTTCGCCAGCGTAAGGGCCTTGCAGGCCGAAATCCGAGAACAGGAATAGCATGAACGATCCCTCCGTTGCCGTCTGTCATTGCCGTCTCGCGGCCGGACCTTGTCCTAGTGTAGCCTTAGCGGGCATAGGGGGCAGCCCTCGGCGCCGGCCGGAGGGCATTTTCTCCGGGCTTTACCGGGCGGGACATCCCGGCTCAGACCGGGTATCCTTGTCAGCTTTGTCGGGGCAGCGTGGAAAGGGATTTTTCGGCCATCCTGGTCGGTCACGTGGAGGGCATTTTGAAGGTCTTATACGTCTTTGAGGAGATCGATGCCGGAGAGCGACACCAGCTTCTGGGCATGGTAGATCACGGCTTGGATGTGCGGGTTATTTGTGATCCGGCAGCCAAATACCAGGATGATCTGCGCCGGGCCGGCATCACCGTCGAGCACATTCAGTGGGGCGGGCGCATCGACCGCGAGGCCATTGCCCGGGTGCGGGCCATTGTCCTGCATGAAAAACCGGCGCTGGTGCACGTGTTCGTCAAGATCGCCTTGTCCAATGTGATTCGCGCCATCCGCGACCTGCCGCCCAAGCTGGTCGCCTATCGCGGCATCGTGGGTAATCTGCACTGGTTGAATCCCTCCTCGCGGCGGAGTTTTCTCAATCGCCGGGTGGACGCCATCATCTGTGTCTGCGAGGCCATTCGCCAGGATCTGCTGGCCAACCGTTTTCTCGGCTGGCGTGTGCCCATGGAGAAGGTGGTGACCATCCACAAGGGCCATTACGCGGACTTCTGGCGCAAACCGCCGCTGCGTCTGTCCGATTACGGTGTGCCCGGGGACGGTCCGGTGATTGGCTGCGTGGCCCAGATGCGCAAGCGCAAGGGCATCCCGGCACTGATTCATGCCCTGGAGCAGCTGGAGAATCCTCGCGCCCGGCTGGTCCTGGTGGGGGATGTGGCGGACCGGGAAGTGGCCCGCTGTATTCGCCAGAGTCCGGCCAGGGATCGCATTCATCAGCTGGGATGGCAGGATGATGCTTCGCGGATTGCCGGCGCCTTTGATATTTTCGTGCTGCCGGCCTTGCGCCGCGAGGGCTTGCCCCGGGCCGTCATTGAAGCCATGTGTCAGAACGTGCCGCCGGTGGTCACCCGTGCCGGTGGTAGCCCGGAGCTGGTCGAGGATGGCGTTAGCGGCCTGGTGGTCCCGCCGGGCGATGCCGATGCGCTGGCTGGCGCCCTGGGCAGCCTGCTGAGTAATCCCGAGGCCCGCCGGCGCATGGGCCAGGCGGCGGAACAGCGAATCCGCGAATGCTTTACGCCGGAGCGCACAGTGCGCGAGACACTGGCTTTGTACGAAAAGCTCACCGGCTGGCGACCTGCGCAAGCCGCGCCAGCCCTGGCCCAGCAGGGCTGAGCCAGTCGCGGCCTTGCCGTTTGGGCGCCAATCCGCGAAAATAGGCGCTTTAATTTTTCCGTTGCGTCTCCATCCTCCCCGCCATCGGCGCCGCACAGGCCGTGGCCGGTCTGGCCGGCTGTAGCCGTTCCAGTGCCGGGGTGGGCTGCCATCGTACTCAGGGAGCTTGCATGCCCTCACGCCGAGAACTTGCCAACGCCATTCGTGCCCTGAGCATGGATGCGGTTCAGAAAGCCAACTCCGGTCATCCCGGCGCCCCCATGGGCATGGCCGATATTGCCGAAGTGCTGTGGAACGACTTCTTTCGGCACAACCCGCTCAACCCCAAGTGGGAGGACCGTGACCGCTTTGTGATGTCCAACGGTCATGGCTCCATGCTGGTCTATTCCCTCCTGCACCTGAGCGGATATGAGCTGCCCATGGAAGAGATTCGCAACTTCCGTCAGCTTCATTCCATGACACCGGGGCACCCCGAGTACGGCTATGCGCCGGGCGTGGAGACCACCACCGGTCCTCTGGGACAGGGTCTGGCCAATGCCGTGGGCATGGCCCTGGCGGAGAAGGTCCTGGCCGCCCGTTTCAATCAGCCTGGCTTCGATATCGTCGATCACTTCACCTATGTCTTCATGGGGGACGGTTGCCTGATGGAGGGCATCTCCCATGAGGCATGCTCCCTGGCAGGGACCATGGGGCTCGGCAAGCTGATTGCCTTCTATGATGACAACGGCATCTCCATCGACGGCGAGGTCGACGGCTGGTTCACCGACGACACGCCCAGGCGTTTCGAGGCCTATGGCTGGCATGTGGTCCGCGATGTGGATGGCCACGACGCCGAGGCGGTGCGTGCGGCCATCGAGCAGGCCCGTGCCGAATCCGACAAGCCCAGCATCATCTGCTGCAAGACCGTGATTGGTTTTGGTTCCCCCAACAAGAAGGGAACCGCTGGCGTCCACGGTGCCGCCTTGGGCGAGGACGAAGTTGCGGCGGCCCGCCAGGAACTGGGCTGGGAGCACCCGCCGTTTGAAGTGCCCGATGCCATTCGTGGCGGCTGGGATGCCCGCGCCAGGGGACAGGAAGTCGAGGATAGCTGGCGGGCACTGTTTGAGAATTATCGTCAGGAACATCCCGCCCTTGCGGCTGAATTCCAGCGGCGCATGAATGCTGAACTGCCCGGTGACTGGGAGGCGGTGGCCGGTGAGTTGCTGACCGCCATGGATCGGGATGGTGAGAAGATGGCCACCCGCAAGGCTTCCGGCAAGAGTCTCGATAGCCTGGCCCAGGCGCTGCCTGAGCTCATCGGTGGCTCCGCGGATCTCAGCGGCTCCAACAACACCCAGTTCAAGGACGCCCGCACGGTGACCGCGGCGGATCCGGATGGCAACTACATCTACTACGGGGTTCGGGAATTTGCCATGTCGGCAATGGTTTCCGGGCTGGCTCTGCACGGGGGCTTCATTCCCTATGCCGGCACTTTCCTGACCTTTTCCGATTATGCCCGCAATGCCGTGCGCATGGCCGCGCTGATGAAGGTGGGCTCCATCTTCGTCTATACCCATGATTCCATCGGCCTGGGCGAGGATGGGCCGACTCACCAGTCAGTGGAGCACCTGGCCTCCCTGCGCATCATCCCGGACATGACCGTGTGGCGTCCCTGTGACACCGTGGAAACCGCGGTGGCCTGGCAGGATGCCATCGAGCGACGCAACGGGCCCACCTGTCTGGCGTTGTCCCGCCAGGGTCTGCCCTTCCAGGCGCGTGACGGGGAGACCATCGGCAACATCCGGCGTGGCGCCTATGTCCTCTCTGACAGTGATGGCAAGCCCGATGTGATTCTGATCGGCACCGGCTCGGAAGTGGCGCTTTGTACGGAAGCCGCCAAGGGCCTGCGCGAGGAAGGCTTGAAGGTTCGCGTGGTGTCCATGCCTTCCAGTTGTGTCTTCAAGCGCCAGGATGCGGCCTATCGCAAGAGCGTGCTGCCGCCGGATGTCGCCGCCCGCGTGGCGGTGGAAGCCGGCGTCAGCGACGGCTGGCAGCGCTGGACGGGGGATGCCGGGGCCGTGGTCGGCCTGGACCAGTTCGGTGAATCGGCCCCCGCCGAGGACGTTTTCAAGCATTTCGGTTTTACGGTGACGCGGGTCATGGACACCGCGCGCGATGTACTCAAGAATCTCGACAGCTGATTCTCAGGAACCTCCAAGGGAGAGATGACATGGCGATCAAGGTAGCAATCAACGGTTACGGCCGCATCGGCCGCAATGTTCTGCGTGCACTTTATGAGGCTGGCCGCACCGATGAAATCCAAATCGTGGCGATCAACGATCTGGGTGATGCCGCAACCAATGCCCACCTGACGCGTTTCGATACCGCCCACGGCCGTTTCCCGGGCGAAGTGAAAGTGGATGGCGACTACCTGGTCGTCAATGGCGACAAGATCAAGGTCTGCGCCGAGCGCGATCCGAGCAAGCTGCCCTGGGGCGATCTGGGCGTGGATCTGGTGATGGAGTGCACCGGTCTGTTTGCCAGCAAGGACAAGGCCTCCGCCCATATCCAGGCCGGCGCCAAGAAGGTGTTGATTTCCGCTCCCGCGGGCAAGGACCTGCCCACCATCGTCTACGGCGTCAACCACGACAGCCTGACGGCCGATGACAGCGTGGTCTCCAACGCCTCCTGCACCACCAATTGCCTGGCCCCCCTGGTCAAGCCCCTGAACGACAAGGTGGGCATCGAGTCCGGGCTGATGAACACCATTCATGCCTACACCAACGATCAGGTGCTGTCCGACGTTTATCACAAGGACCTGCGCCGCGCCCGTTCCGCCACCATGTCCATGATCCCCACCAAGACCGGCGCCGCCGCCGCCGTGGGACTGGTGATGCCGGAACTCAACGGCAAGCTGGACGGTTTCGCTGTGCGTGTGCCCACCATCAACGTCTCCATGGTGGATCTGAGCTTCACCGCTTCCCGCGAAACCAGCGTCGAGGAAATCAACGGCATCCTGAAGGAAGCCGCTCAAGGTCCGCTCAAGGGTGTTCTGGCCTATACAGAAGACCCGCTGGTTTCCGTGGACTTCAACCACGATCCGGCTTCTTCCACCGTGGATGCCGGCCTGACCAAGGTCATCAACGGCAACCTGGTCAAGGTCTGCGCCTGGTACGACAACGAATGGGGTTTCTCCAACCGTATGCTGGACACCGCACTAGCCGTGATGAAGGCCTGAAGCGACCCCAGGCCGGCATGAGTCCGGGCGCCGGTTGCTGCCGGCGCCCGCATTTGTTTTTGGCAAACCAGGGAGGCTGGCGATGACCATCCTCAAAATGACGGAACTGGACCTTAGTAACAAGCGCGTTCTCATCCGCGAGGATCTGAATGTGCCGGTCAAAGACGGCAAGGTGACAAGTGACGCCCGCATCCGGGCCTCGCTGCCCACGATCAAGGCAGCATTGGACGGTGGTGCCCGGGTAATGCTGATGTCCCACCTTGGCCGACCCACGGAAGGGGAATATGACGAAAGCCAATCCCTGGCACCGGTGGCGGAACGCCTGACGGAATTGCTCGGCCGCAAGGTGCGCCTGGTCAAGGACTGGATCGATGGCGTGGCAGTCGAGGAAGGCGAGGTCGTTCTCTGCGAGAACGTTCGTTTCCTCAAGGGCGAGAAAGCCGATGACGAGGGCCTGGCACGGAAGATGGCCGCCCTGTGTGATGTCTTTGTCATGGATGCCTTTGGTACCGCCCACCGCGCACAGGCCTCGACCCATGGCGTCGCCCGCTTCGCCCCAGTCGCCTGTGCCGGACCGCTGCTGTCTCGGGAGCTGGAGGCACTGGGCCATGCCCTGGAGAACCCCAAGCGTCCCCTGGTGGCCATCGTTGCCGGCTCCAAGGTTTCCACCAAGCTGACCGTGCTGGAAAGCCTCAGCAAGGTGGTGGATCGACTGATTGTCGGTGGTGGCATCGCCAATACCTTCATTGCTGCCGCGGGTCATGACGTGGGCAAATCCCTGCACGAGCCCGATCTCATCCCCGAGGCCAAGCGCCTGATGGAGCAAGCCAAAGCCAAGGGCGGTGAAATTCCGGTTCCCAGCGACGTGGTCGTGGCAACCGAGTTCGATGCCAGCGCCGAGGCGGACGTGAAGAAGGTCGATGAGATTGCCGCCGATGAAATGGTGCTGGATATTGGCCCTGATACCGCCGAGGCCTTCGCCGAAAGCCTCAAGGAAGCCGGTACCATAGTCTGGAACGGTCCGGTGGGTGTGTTCGAGTTTGATCAGTTCGGACAGGGCACCCGCATACTGGCCGAGGCCATCGCCGATTCCTCCGCCTTTTCCATCGCTGGCGGCGGTGACACGCTGGCCGCGGTGGACAAGTATGGCATCGCCGATCGGGTATCCTATATTTCCACCGGTGGCGGGGCCTTCCTCGAATTCCTGGAAGGCAAGACGCTACCGGCGGTGGCCATTCTTGAAAGCCGTGGCAGCGAGCAGGCCGCCGCAGCTGGACATGGCTAGGGACGGTGGACAGTTCCAAGTGAACAGCTCCCATACGAAAACACCGCCCGAAGGCGGTGTTTTCGTATGGGAGCGTGAGGAAGGTTCTGCCTAGCTGTGCCTTTACCCGAGATTCCTTTATTCTCCTTGAACGTCTAGCCTGTTAGTCTGAAGAAATATCAATCCAGGTGATGCCGCTTCGCCGGCACCGCCTGTCGTCATTAACCTGCTGACTGTTCTTTCACATGCCAAGAAGAACCAAGATAGTTGCAACCCTGGGCCCGGCCGTCGCAACGGTTGATAAGTTGCGACAGTTGGTGGCAGCCGGGGTGGATGTCATGCGCATCAATTTTTCCCATGGCCAGGCCGAGGATCACGGTCGCCTGGCGGCGATGGCCCGGGAGGCGGCCGCGGCAGAAGAACGGGATGTGGCCCTGCTGGCGGATCTTCAGGGGCCCAAGATCCGCATAGACGGTTTCCGCAACGGCCCGGTGGAATTACGTGATGGTCAGCGCTTTGTATTGGATTCCAGTCTGGGCCCCAAAGGTGGCGACGAGACCCAGGTTGGCCTGACCTACAAGGGCCTGCCCGGCGATGTCCAGGCTGACGATGTCTTGTTGCTGGACGATGGTCTCATTGCTCTGCGCGTGGAGAGTGTGGAGGGGCAGCGGATTCATACCCGGGTGGAGATCGGCGGGCGCCTGTCGGACAACAAGGGCATCAACCGTCAGGGCGGGGGGCTGTCGGCGCCTGCCCTGACCGGGAAGGATCGGGAAGATATCCGTACCGCCGCGGATCTGGATGTGGATTACCTGGCAATCTCCTTTCCCCGCTCCGCCGAGGACGTGGATCAGGCCCGTTCCTTGCTGAGAGAAGCTGGCGGCCAGGCCGGCATTATCGCCAAGATCGAGCGATCCGAGGCGGTAGAAGCTATCGATGAAATCATTATGGCCAGTGACGGGGTGATGGTGGCTCGTGGCGATCTAGCGGTGGAGATCGGCGACGCGGAGCTGCCGGCGGTCCAGAAAATGATCATCCACCAGGCTCGGGACCTGAACCGGGTCGTCATTGTGGCCACTCAGATGATGGAATCCATGATTACCCAGCCGCGACCTACCCGGGCGGAAGTGCTGGATGTGGCCAATGCGGTCATGGATGGCACTGATGCCGTCATGCTGTCTGCGGAAACGGCGACGGGGCAGTATCCCGTGCGCGTGGTGGAGGCCATGGAGCGGGTTTGTGTCGGCGCGGAGAAGCAACCCCGGACACAGCGCTCCCGGCATCGTCTGGATAGCCGCTTTGAACGGATTGACGAAGCCATTGCCATGGCCAGCATGTATACAGCCAATCACCTGGATGTGCGTGCCATTGTTGCCTTGACCGAATCAGGCTCCACCCCGCTTTGGATGTCCAGAATCCGTTCCGGCATTCCCATTTATGCCTTGACGCGCCATGAGCGAACCCGGCGGCGGGTCACCCTGTATCGAGGGGTTTATCCCGTTCCCTACGACATCCTCCACCATGATCCCAAGAAAATTCTTGAGGATGCAGCGGATGTGTTGGTGAACATGGGGGCGGTGGAAAAGAAAGAGCTTCTGATTTTCACCAAGGGTGACTTTGAAGGCGTGGCCGGAGGGACCAATGCGATGAAGATTCTCAGGGTCTAAGGGGTTAGGGGTTAGGGGTTAGGAAAAGATTCTTTTCGACTCCTGAACCCCTCACCCTTGCCCCTCACTGTTTTCTCTCAAGTGAGCAGCGTAGCCATTCGTCCAGGCCCGAGAAACCCTGCCATGCGGCCTGACGCATCAACTGCTCGTCTTCCTCTGACCAGTGGTTACCATCCAGCCAGTCCAGAAAGCGCTGCCATTGCATGTGCCGGCTGCGACCATAGGCGGTAACGAAGCGGATCGCATCACGACAGTGCTGCGGCAGGGCCAGGCAGAGGTGTTTCTCCACCACTTCCCCGTTCCAGGCGATGTACTCGCTCATGAAGCAGGCGCCAACCGCCTCCGGCAGACACTGAATGCGTGGCAAAAGGGCCAGTGGCGCGGCGGGGCCGGGCATGGCACCGAGTGCTTGCAGGTCCTGTTCCAGCCACGCAGCCTTATTGAGCCGAAGCTTTGCCAGCCCGGCCATGAGCCACTGCTGGCGGCGTCGAATCAGGGTTTCCAGGATGAGGTAGTAGCCGTGAAAGGCAGCAAGAAGATTGCGGTAGGCATGGGGCTCCACAAGATCCGCGAAGGCGCGGACGAACAGGGGGTTGCGCTCAAAACGCTCCCTGATCTCAGCGGTCTCCGATAGCAGGTAATGACTCAGGTCTGTCCCTGACTCAGAGGCAACGCCAGCCATAGCAACATTCCCGCCATTATGATCAGTGACAACCAGGTGAGAACCATACCCCAGAAGCGACCAAAACTGATACCGCCAGAGCGACTCAGGCCCCAGGCATGCAGGAAGCGCCCCAGCAGCAGGCCACCACCCAGTAAATGCAAAAAGCCAACGTGAATGCCCTGAATTTCCAGCAGGGCGAGCAG
This sequence comes from Natronospira elongata, assembly GCF_034931365.1. Taxonomy (NCBI): domain Bacteria; kingdom Pseudomonadati; phylum Pseudomonadota; class Gammaproteobacteria; order Natronospirales; family Natronospiraceae; genus Natronospira; species Natronospira elongata. The sequence continues at coordinate 146,154 of NZ_JAYGII010000004.1, read as the reverse complement.
AAGCAGCCCCAATGGCAGGTTCTCTACCGCATTGGCGTGGGCGCGCATGGCCAGGGCGATATCCTCTCGGCCACCACTGTTGATGCCAACCCGGTGGCGTCGCCTCAGGGGCGGGATACGGCCGGCCAGGGCAAGCAACAACAATGCTCCCAGGCCCGCATAAAGACTGCTTACCGGTAGCCAGATCATGTTTGTCCCCTCAAGGCTGGGTCAGAGTGTCGCGGTCTCGTTCAGTTGGGTTTTCAGGTTCGGATTATTGTCCAGCATACAGGCAACCAGATGGTTCTGATAATCCGGCGGCAGAGCGTGTTCCCGTGCACCCTCAAGGATATGACGGACATAGTGCCATTGGGTGAGCAGGTCCTGACGAGGCTGGCGGGGGTGATAGGTTTGGATGTTCTCGGGGAAATCCTTGCCATCTGCGCTGAGCAGTTCCACAGGGCCCCGCCAATAATCCCGCCCCTCATCTTCTATGGCATCCAGTGTGGGATGGTCGGCGGTTTCGCTTCGAACAACGAAGTGATGTGGAATGTCATAGACCACCCCCCAGACGGGCCGTTCACCGCCGGGCAGGATGCCGGCGGCAGCGCAATCGTTGATGCCACCCCAGACTGGAAAGCAGAATTGATAGGGGTGTCGGGTACGGGCTATGCCAACGACACGGGCGGCGCCGCCCAGCCGCTGGCGGCTGTTCAGGCGTCGGGAAGAAAGATTGGAGCCATACTGGAAGACAAGCATTCGAGCCCCCCTGATTCAGCGTCTACTGAGCCGGCCGAGTGGTTTTGACCCGCCAAGAATAAGCACGGAGCCGGTTTCTCGGCAAGGATTGATCCCCTTCGTCGGTCAGTTTGGTCATTGATGCGACTAATTGGATTCGCCAGAGAATCGCCCCCGCCCGCAGCTTGTGCCAGAATCCCGGTGAGGCACCGAAGGAGGAGGCGATGGTTAAGCGCATCATGATATGGGGTGTGGGCGGATTGGGCCTGACGGTGGCCCTGCTGATCGCAGTGGCCTATTTGCTATTGCGCGCCAGCCTGCCGCTCACAGATGGTGCTTACTCGGTCCCCGGACTCACGGCCCCGGTCACGGTATATAAGGATGCGCAGGGTGTGCCCACCATCAAGGCGGCAGACCTGGATGATCTCGTCCGTGCCAGCGGTTTCATCCATTCCCAGTCTCGCTTTTTTCAGATGGACACCCTGCGACGTTCGGGCGCGGGTGAAATGGCGGCCCTGTTCGGTGAGGTGGCAGTGGATTTTGATCGGGAGCGTCGCCGCTGGCGGGGCCGTGCCCTGGCCGAACAGGCACTCGAAAACCTGAGCGCAAAAGAGCGGGCCATGTTGGGTGCCTATACCGAGGGGGTCAATGCCGGCCTGGAGGCCCTGGCAGCCCGGCCGCCTGAATACTGGCTGCTGCGCACCCGTCCCGAGCCCTGGCAGGAAGCCGATAGCCTGCTGGTAAACCTGGCCATGTACTTCTATCTCACCGATCAGCGGGCCATGCGTAGTCTGCGAATGGCACAGATGGCGGATGCCCTACCCAGCGAGGTGCTGGCCTTTCTGCTTGACCCTGCCGACCCCATGGATGCCCCCATCGTCGAGGAGCCCTATCCGGCGCTACCGCCAGTGCCCTCGGTCGAGGCCCTGGATACTCGTCAGTTCGAGGATGTGGTGACCGATCCGTGGCGGCTCTTCCGTGGCGAAGAACCTCTGGTGGGCAGCAATAACTGGGCGGTAAGTGCCGAGCTGGGGCCGGATGGTCGCGCCTTGCTCGCCGGGGATATGCATCTTGGCCTGTCACTGCCCAATACCTGGTACCGACTTCGCCTTGAGTTGGACGGTGAGCGGCAGCTGAATCTCAGTGGCGTCAGTCTGCCGGGAACGCCTGGGATTATCGCAGGTAGCAATGGCTGGGTGGCCTGGGCCTTTACTAACAGTTACGGCGAGTGGTCGACCCGGGTGCGCCTCGAGCGCCATGAGCCGGACGATGATTCGCCGGGCCATTACCGCCGACCCGGAGGTAGTGCTCCCATTGAAGAACATGAGGAACGGATTCGAGTTCGGGGCGGTGAGGATCGCCTTGTGCATTACCCCTGGACCGAGTGGGGACCAGTGGTGTCGACCGCCGGCGACGATGAACATGTGCTGGTCTGGAACGGTGCCCTGTCGGGCGCCCTCAATATGGATTTTCTGGGTCTTTACCAGGCGCGGGATCTTGAAGAGGCGAGCAAGGCGGCTGCCGCACTGGGTATGCCGCCCCAGAACATCCTCATGGTGGATTCCGCTGGTGACATTGGCTGGACGATTGCGGGGCGGATTCCCAGGCGGGGAAACTGGCAGCAGCCCGGGGAGCCCCTACCCCTTTCCAGCGAGTTCCAGCTCAAGGGTGGCTGGTTGCCAGCCGCCGACTATCCCCGCCTTTTGCGTCCCGATCATCAGCGTCTCTGGACGGCCAATGCGCGGGTCGCCGGGGGAGAGGATCTGAAAAAAGTGGGTGACGGGGGGTACCCCATTGCTGCCCGCCAGCGGCAGATCCGTGACCGCCTGTTCGAGCAGGAAAGCTTTGATGAAGCCGATATGTTGGCCATCCAGCTCGATGACGAAGCCCGGTTGCTTTATGAATGGGTCCCACTGGCCCTGGAAGCGGTGCGGGCCGGGGAGTCCACTGTCGGCAGGGATCGTTTCCACCAGGCAGTGGCCCGCTGGCATGGTCATGCCTGGCCCGAATCGACCGGCTATCCCTTGCTGCGGGATTTCCGTCAGGCGGTTCATGGCCGGGCTTTGGGGCCGCTCCTGCACCCGGTGCTCAAGGCCCATCCGGATTTCGACATGCGCCCCATCCTGAAGCGGGAGCGAGCAGTGCGCAGCCTCCTGGAGGTTCAACCCCCTCATCTTTTGCCGCCTGAGGATGACGATTGGGAGGCGCTGCTGGTATCGGCGATGGATGCCGTGATCGACAATCATGGCCTGGAGAATTCGGATACGGAATTGGTTTCCTGGGGCGAGCGAAACCGGGTTGAAATCCAGCACCCCTTCGGAAGCATGAATCCACTGCTCCGGCGCTGGCTGAATCTGACCCCGGCGGCCCTGCCGGGCGACAGCAATCTACCCAGAGTGCAGTTGGGGAATTTTGGTGCCTCTCAGAGAATGGTGGTCAGCCCCGGAGATGAACAATCAGGGATCTTTCATATGCCCGGAGGCCAAAGCGGTCACTTTCTTTCACCCTGGTACCGTATGGGGCATGATGACTGGAAGTCCGGGAGGTCCAGCCCTTTCCTCCCCGGTGACCCCCAATATGAGCTGCAACTGAGGCCAAAATGAGACATGAAACCCGGGACAGTCGACCCACTGGCTCAAGGTCTGAGGCCGTACCGTCATCCCTTAGCCACAGGATTTATGGCGGGCTATTGCTCCTGTTGATCGCCGCGTTGCTGTCCTTATCAGGTTGCGGTGAAGCGGAGCCCCCGCTGGCGCTGGATGAGATCGACCTTCCCGTGACGGATTCGGAGAGTTTTGCACCCAGATTATCGGTCGATGATTCGGGGCAGGTTTACCTCTCGTGGCTGGCAGGCAAGGAGAACGGTGGTCATGCTTTGCGGTTTGCGCGGCATGATGGAGTGGAGTGGTCCGAGCCGATGACAGTCAGTAGTGGTGAGGACTGGTTCGCCAACTGGGCGGACACCCCGGGTGTACGGCCTGTGGGTGACTGGCTGTTTGCCCATTGGCTGGTGAGAAGCGGGCCCGGTACCTATCACTACAACATCCACGCCGCCTGGTCCAAGGATGGTGGAAAGAGCTGGGGAGAGCCTTTCATCCTCCATGGGAAGGGACGACAGGCCGAGCACGGTTTCCTGTCATCGACGGTATTGCCAACGGGGGAACTCGCCGTTAGCTGGCTTGATGGCCGACATACGGTGGATGGGCATTCGGGGCATTCTCATGGCAATGGCAGCATGACTTTGCGCTGGGCACGCTTTCAGCCAGGTCAGAATGAGCCGGTTCATGATGAGGAACTGGATGACCGAGTCTGCGACTGCTGCATGACGGCGACGGTGTTGGAGAGTGATGGGCCGCGGGTGTTCTATCGCAATCGAAGTGAAGAAGAAATCCGTGATATTTATGCCGTCAGACCGGAACACGCAGCAGAGCGACGCCCGGTCCGTGACGATGGCTGGAATATTGCCGCGTGCCCCGTCAATGGCCCGGCGGCGCAAGCGGTCGGCAACAGAAGCGCCGTCCTGTGGTACACCGCTGCAGACGGTGAGGGTCAGGTCCGTTTTGCTTTTGACGACCCAGCCGGCAGTCGGGCGGGCGAGTCGAAACGAGTGGATCAGGGACGGGCATTGGGCCGGGTGGCCCTGGCCGGCCATGATGAGAATTTGCTGCTTTTATGGATGGAGGAGGGTGATCAGGGTGCCATCATCATGGGGCGAAAGGCAGGGGAAAATGGCCTTGGGCCCGCAGCCGCATTGACTGAACTGAGTGCTGCCCGCAGCAGCGGAGTGCCGATGGCGGTGGCTGCCGAGCAAGGCGTTCTGCTCGCCTGGACGGCCGTCACCGACGGCCAGCGACAGTTGCGTGCCGGCTGGGTCAATCGCCGGGCTTTGCCTGCGCTGTAATATTGGTGTTGTCTAATGGATGGTCGAGGCCCGGTGTCCGATCAGGACCAGCTTGCAGCGATGAACCGTTGAAGAGAGATTCCCTACGTTTTGGCTTTGAGATCCCGGGTATGAATTAACTGATGGACCGGCCGTGACTCTATCCAGTCGATCAGCGGTTTCCACTGATTCCGGTCTTTCCGTGTTTCCGACTCCGGGAGCTCAAAGATGCCAACTCCATGTTCAACTGCCCTGACGTAGTTTTGGGTATCCCGTAGCGTGGTGATAAAGGGGATTTCCAGGCTATTGAGAAAGCGCTCGAGTTTTGCATAGACACGCGTGTGGCGCCTTGCCCGATTTGCCACCACTGCCAGGCGGTCGCCTCGGCGACTGATGCGGGCCTTGATCAGCAGGTCGGCGATGCAGCGGGAGGCGGCATGAATATCGATGTTCGAAGGCAAAACCGGAATGATGATCGCCTGGGCTCCCCGAGTGGCCTCCACCAGTCGATGGTAGTCCAGAGCGGCAGGTGTATCCACGATGAGGCGTTCTGTGCCTTCCGGCGGCCGGGTCTGCCAGACACGGGTAGCCCCCGGTACGGCCTCCGCGGCGCGGACCCCCTCGATATGGGGGCGGTCCGGACCCCGCAACTGCAACCATTGCCAGCTCGAACCCTGGACATCGTAGTCCATGATCGAGGTCCGATGGCCCGCAACGGCATAATAGCTGGCGAGGTTGGTGGCAATGGTGGTCTTGCCACATCCACCCTTGGGGTTGATGACGACGATTCTGCGCATCTTGCTATCCAGTCCCTCTGCGAGCCCTATGGTCCGGTCACGACAATTTTGCGCCAGATGGAAGGAGATATTCGGGAATCATTTATCACCCTAGTGTAGCCCTTACCGTTTGGGAGGCAAGGGAAACCGTTCGTCCTGTGAACCCCTAGATTACTGATTGGGCGGGGTTTCCCAATAAAAAAAACCGGCTTGCGCCGACAACTGGAAAAGGTTAGCGTTTTCTCATGTAGGGGTGGCGGTACCAGAAAACTGGCGAGGTAGTTGCACATGACTTTCAGAATCCTGATAGCTCTGGTCGGCCTGGGCATGGCCTTCAGTCTTCCCGCCAAGGCCGGTATACAGAATCCGATCGTGGAGGGCGACGAGCTTTCCGCGGACATCGAGCTTACACCTGGCTTGAAGGCCGAACTGGTGCTGCGCTTTGAAAAGTCGGTCGGCCTGTCGGTGGACAATCTGGGGCTGTCGGCATCCACGATCGACATTACCGATCTGGATATCCTGCAACGACTACCCGATCCCACCGCTATCAACCTGCTCAGCAGTTTCCCGGTACGGGTGACGGTGGCCCCGCCCGCTGATGGTGGATTTGCTTTCGAAGGCGTGGCGGAAGTGGAGCTTTATACCCGCAATCTCCAGTACACGGCGGCAACCCCGTTTCGGATTTTTGCCGCCTCCCCGGGAGAGGATTTCCGTGACATCACCGCGTCGGTGAGTGGCGGCAGTTATCGAACCCGGGGGTCCACCGGCAACTTCTCCGATTTTCTGATCGTCGCTGATACCCGTCTGCTGCCGGACGCCATCAATGCCAAGTTTGATCATTTGGAGGCAAGCCTGAACCAGTTCGCGACAGAGATGGACAGTGTGTTGTTCAATGAGCTGGATGTCGCCCTGCAGGCCTCACGCAGCGCCTGGGCTGGCGGTGACGCTGCCACCGCCCTGGATTACCTGCAGAGCTTCGAGGCCCTGGTTGAAGCCGCCAGCGGTACCGGGCTGCCCAACGTCTGGCGGTCGGCGCGGGACCTGGACAATGTCGCGGGTGTCCTGCGGGCTGAAGCCCAGACCTTGCGTTTCAGCCTGACCCAGGCGATCAACTTCAGTTGAATCAGGCCCTGGGCGCACGCCTCAGTGTTTACGGGCGTGACGGCGCCACGGTCCGTCACCGGATCTCCGGCAAGGCCGATGTCAGCCTGGGGCGAAACCCGGCCTGTGACATCGTCATTGATGATCCCCGGGTCTCCCGCCGACACCTGCGCATTCATGTTCGTGACGGTGGTTGGTGGCTGGAAGATCTGGGCAGCAAGAACGGAACCCGTCTGGATGGGCGGTTGGTGCTGGAAGCGGCATTGCCGGATGCCGGCTGGTTGAGCCTGGGTGGGGTACCCATCGCCTGGAGTCGGGATGACGAGTCGGGTGATATCCCCCCGGCCAGGCGCCGTCGAACGGCGATGATGCTGGAACGACCGCTTCGGGATCTCAGTGATGCGCGCCAGCTGCTTTCCGACTCCCTGCGCGGCATGATGGAACTGGTGGAGGCCAGGGCCTGTTCACTCTGGCTCCGTCAGGCTGGAGGCGAGCTGGTGGTCATGTCCGATCTGGAAGAAACCACCGCGCCGGACGATGAGGCGAAGCGTCTTTGTCGCCAGGCGGCTTCAATCGGCGAGGCCGTCTATCAGCTGCCGTCCGACCAGGATGTGGGGAAAGGTCACGTCGCCATTCCGCTGGTGGTCGCCGAGCGCCTGATTGGCCTGGTCGTGCTGGCCGGTGAGCGCGTCCCGGGGGCGCGCAATCGCCTGGACCGCGAGTTGCTGGAGGGGCTGGCGGCCCAGGCCGGTCTTGCCGCCAGTGGCTTGCTACTGCGCGATGAAATTCTCGCACTCGGGACACCGCCACCCGCCCATGCCACGGAGATTGGCAACGACTCGCCTCTGCAGCGCTTGCTAAAGCAGGTCTTCCCCGCCTATCGTCAGTCATAAGGCGGTTTATACGTCCCACGCCCACCGCAGGCAGCCAGAGCCGACATGAGTAATGACAAGCACAGCACCACCGGTCATGAGCGGACGCTGACCCAGACCGCCGCCACCGACATGCTCCCGGCCGGGACGGTCTTGGCCGGGCGGTACCGGATTAATGATGTGATCGGTGTGGGCGCCATGGGCGTAGTGTATGAAGCCCATGATCAGCAGCTGGACGTGTCGGTGGCGGTCAAGCTGTTGAAGCCCGAGGGCGGTCGCTCCCAACAGGGCAGCGAACGTTTTCGGCGCGAGATTCTCCTTGCCCGCCAGGTCAGTCACCCCAATGTGGTCCGCATTCACGACATGGGCCAGGACGGTGATGCCCTGTTCCTGACCATGGACCGGGTCATCGGTCGCACGCTCAAGGAACGCCTCGCCGAGGGCCCGCTGTCGGTCGAAGAAGCCGCCTCCATGGGCGCCGATGTGGCCGGCGCCCTTGCCGCCGCTCATGATCAGGATGTGGTCCATCGTGATCTCAAACCCGCCAATATCCTGCTGGACGAGTCCGGCCGCGCCCATGTCACCGATTTCGGCGTCGCGCGCTCCATGCGGGAGAGCGGTCTGACCGTGGCCGGCCAGATCATGGGCACCCCTGATTACCTCTCCCCGGAGCAGGTGCGTGGCGAGGCAGTGGACGGGCGTAGCGATATCTATGCGCTGGGACTGATCTTGTGTGAGGCGCTGACCGGCCGGCTGCCTTTCAGCGGCGAAACCCTGGAGGAAATACTTGCCCAGCGCAGCACGGGCCGCGCCATTGATCCCGGCAAGCTGTCCGTGTCCCTGCCGGGCTGGATGCTCAGGATCCTGCGGCGCTGCCTGGCCCGAGATCCGGCGGATCGCTATGCCGATGCCAAGGAACTGGTCCGTGACCTGGGTCGCGGCCAGGCGGGACGGCGCGTGCGGCGTCGGGCCTCACTGGGAGCAGCGGCGGCCGGTGTGGTGACCCTGGCCGCTTTGCTGGCCTGGCAGTTGTGGCCCAGCTTCCCGCTCACCGATACCGAGCCGACCCCGACCGAACGGATTGCTGTCTTGCCCCTGAGCGTGGAGGGCGAGGGCACCGCGAGCTGGAGTGGCCGCTCCCTGGCCGAGGCCATCTCGGCGACCCTGGCGGAACAGCCGGCGCTGGAGCTGGTGGACTCTTTCCGGGTGCTTCAGCTGATGCGCAATCTGAGACTGGATCCCGAGGACATCAGCCCCCTGGAGATCCGCCAGTTGGCGGATCTGCTGGAAGTATCGGGGGTGGTTCATGGCCGGATGGCGGGCGATCCGGAGCGTGTCCAGGTGGAGTTGTATCTATCCGATGCCCGTGGTGAGAGGGTTGCCAGGACGCAGGAACGATTCGGCGCGGACACTCCGGTTGCTGACGCACCCCGCTTGGCCAGGACCTTGTTCAGTGCTCTTGACGCGGCAGAGCCGGCCCATGAGCCGACCATTCATTCCGGCTACCCGGAGGCCATGCTGGCCTACGATCGCGGCCTGGAACACCTGCTACTGGGTAATAGCGTCGCCGCGATTCCGGTCCTCGAGACCGCCGTGGAGACGGACCCGGAATTCGTGCTTGCCTGGAGCCGCCTGGCGTCCGCCTATGCGGATGCTGGACGGCAGGAGGCGGCTATTGAGGCAGCGGAAGAGGCCCTTGGCCGCCTGCAGGGCCAGGAAGGGCGCCAGGTCCTGTGGGCCCTAGCCCAACACGCCCGCCTGGTGGGTGCCATGGAGGAAGCGCGGGAGACACTCGAGCAGTTGGTGGCCGATTACCCCAATGACATGGAAGCCCGGGTCGCCTTGGGTGAACTCAAAGGGGACATGGGGGAATTCGACCGCGCCCGTGAGCAACTGGAGGCAGTGACGGCCCGTGACGCCACCCACCCCCGCGCCTGGTTCCTGCTGGGCAAGTTCGCCATCATTTCGGGCAATCCCGGACTGGCTGCCGAGGATTACCTGGTCCGCGCGCTGGTGGTCCAGAACCGGGTTGGCGGGCCTCAAGGGCGGGGCGAGGTCTTGAATGCCCTTGGCATCGCCCATGAACACCTGGGTGAGCTTGAACTGGCCGGGGACTATTATCGTTCTGCCGTCGACTTGCGTGACGAGGCCGGTGACAAACGCGGTCTGGCCGCAAGCCTGAGTAATCTGGCCCGCCTGGAGATGATCAGCGGTCATTTTGATTCCGCGCGCGCGAGCATCAACCGCGCTTTGGAGATCAGCCAAGCGCTCGGGGATACCGAGGGGTTGGCGGATCTGTACACGGAACTCGGCTTGCTGGAGGAAGAGCGCGGTGATTATGCCACCGCCCTGAGCCAGTTCCGCGAGGCCCTGCGGCTCTATCGCAGGATGGGGCGATCCCATGCCGTGGCCCAAAGCGAAGACAATGTGGCCTTCGCCTATCTCATGCTTGGTGAGTATGACAATGCCGGGGTCTTTGCCAATAATGCCCTGGACTATTTTCGGAACCAGCAAAACCCGAGAGGGGAGATGGGCACCCTCCAGACCCTGGGGCAGTTGCATCTTGCCCGCGGCGAGTGGGAGGCGGCCATTCGCTCCCTGCTAACGGCCCTTGAGATCAGCCGTGAGGGTGGCCAACCCTTCAGTGAGGCGGCGGTTGAGGGCAGCCTGGCCGAAGTGGCCTATCACCAGGGGCGGATTGCGGTCGCTCTCGACGGTTACCGGCAGGCGATGGCCATTCTTGATGATATGGATGACGTTCGCGGCATGGCCGAATTCAGTCTCCGCAATGCCGAACTGTTGCAATGGCTGGGCCGGTCTGCCGAGGCCGAGGAGTACCTGGCGCGGGCCGAAAGCTGGCTGGAACGGGGCGGCAATCATGCCCAGCTGGCGCATCTGGCCCGGCTCCAGGGACGATTTGATCAGGCCTCAGATCACGCCGAGCGAACCGGTAGTGGGGTGGAGCAGCTGAAGGTAGCTCTGGCGCGACTGAGCGCGCAGCCGGGACAATCCACGGAAAAGGCGGCGCGGCTTGTCCGCCAAGCAGAACAGCTGGGACATCTGCCGCTGCATCTGGAGGCGCGCACTTTGCTGGCCAGGTCGCAGTATCTCGCCGGGGAGCTGGAGGCGGCCGAGCGGACCGTGAGACGGTCCTTGCGGGCGCCGGTCGGCCTGACGCCGTGGCGCGATAATTGGAAATTTCAGCTGCTGCAGATGCGGATTGCCGAGGCCCGGGGTGATCAGTCCGCTGCGGAACAGGCCCGCGAGGCAATGCGCGATGAGCATCAACGCCTCATGCGCGGTCTGTCGCCTGAATATCAGGCAGCCTTTGTGGCCGCGGCAGTGAGCTGGGTCGCGGAAGGGAGTGGCAATGATATTCAAGCGCCTTAGCCGCCGTTCCCGGCAGGACGCGGACCGCCTGCAGGCGCTGGAGCAGCAGAATGATGCCCTGTTCTCCGAGCTGGCCCAGGTGCAGCAGCGCTTCGGCGGCCTGGCCCGTTCGGTGTGGCGGGTCCAGGAAGAGGAGCGTCGTCATATCGCGCGCGAATTGCATGACAGCGTGGGTCAGACACTGACCGCCCTTTGTCACCGGGTAGAGTCCCTGGATGGCGACTCGGCCGCCCGCGATGCCGCCGCAAGCCTATGCCGACAGGCGCTGGAGGAGGTTCGGGAGTTGTCCCGCCTGCTGCGACCGCCCGTGCTGGATGACCTGGGGCTTGTGCCGGCCCTCAAGTGGCTGGCCCGACGGGTGCGTGAATCTCACGGGATTCCGGTCAATGTTCGCGCCGGTGACGAGAGTGTGGGGGTGGACAGTGACGCTGAGACCCTGATTTTCCGCGTGGCCCAGGAGTCGCTCTCCAATGCGGTCCGGCATGGCCGACCCACGCGTATTGATATCCGTTTGACCCGCATCGGCAATCGTCTGGAGCTGCAGGTACGCGACAACGGCGAGGGGTTTGATCCTGAGGCGGTGGAAACCCGGGAAGAACGGGGTATTGGCCTGGCCGGTATGCGCGACCGGGTCTCTCTATTCGGCGGTGAACTGTTGATCAGCTCAAGCCCGGGCCGGGGTACCATGGTATCCGCCAGCCTGGTTCTCGACAGGGGGGAGGGCGATGGAGACCATTAGACTTTTGCTCGCGGACGATCACAGCATCGTTCGTGAAGGCCTGGTCAGTCTGCTGGAGCAGCATGAAGGCTATCAGGTGGTGGCCCAGGCCGCTGATGGTGTGGAAGCGGTGGAGCAAGCCCTGGCGAACCGGCCTGATGTGGCCATTATTGATCTTTCCATGCCGGGGCTGCACGGCATGGAAGTGGTTCGCCGCATCCACGCCGAACTCCCCGATACCCGGATCTTGGTGCTCACCCACCACGACGAGGAAGAATACGTGCTGCCGCTGATTCAGGCCGGGGCCAGCGGCTATCTGGTCAAGGACAGCGCCGGTGAGGAACTACGCCGGGCGGTGGATGCCCTCTCCCGGGGGCAGGCCTATTTCGGCGCCCATGCCGCCAAGGTCTTGGCCGAGCAGCAGCGAAACCCCCACCGCAGTGCCGAAGACCCCTATGGCAGCCTGACCGATCGCGAGCGGGAGGTGTTGCACCTGGTCTGTGAAGGCCTCACCACCAAGGAAATTGCCCGCCGTCTGGATATCGGCGTCAAGACTGCCGAAAACCACCGCGGCCGGGTTCTCGACAAGCTGGGTCTGGCCAATACCGCCGAACTGGTTCGCTATGCAGCGAAGCGGGGTTTGATCAGTTAGCGGATTAGGTGGGTTTGGCTTCGGCTTAGGTAGGACCTTTCTATGTCGGTGACGGGTTGCGTTCCGGCCTAGGTGGCGACAGGCCTTTCCAAGAACGCCGTAAACCCATCCCTGGGGGCTCTGGGTTCGCCATCCTGGCTCACACAGTCTTGGAAAGGCCTGTCGCCACCTAGGCCTACCTTTGGTGATGGTCACCTTGGCCATGCTTGTTGATGGCAAATTCAAGTTGATGATCAGATTGCCTTCGATTTGGCTGGGGAGATCGCGGATAAATCCGCTCCTACGGCGGCTTCGGCATACGCTATAGGCACCGTGGGTGCGAATTTATTCGCGATCAAAAGCCTCCGGACGGCACCAAGAGATAAGACAGAACCAATCCCTCCACTAGCACGCCCAAGGTGACCCCCACCAGGACCGAAGCCGGGACGCAATCCGTCACCGACGTCGAAGGGTCCTAGCCCACTCGAAGCCCACCATGGTATCGGCTGACATGCCTCCCACTACCCAATCCCCCACCTCGCCCGTGAGCGATTGATGCCCAGCTCCCATGCTGGGTGAAGATCATCCGCCCCTCTGGGGGTTTTCCCCGATTCCCGTTCATTGCCCCCTCTGTCTTACTAAGAGGCGTCGAAACAACCGCCTTATGGAGGCAGTCATGTTTAATCGAAAATCCCTTTATGCCGGCGTCTCGGCATTGGGCCTGTCGGCGGCGATGATGCTGCCGGCCTCGGTCCTTGCCGTGACCGTCGGTGACAGCCTCAAGGATGAGCTCAGCAACAGCAGTCTCAGTGACACCCTGGAAGTCATAGTCAGCTTCGAGGGCGATGGCGCCCTGGAACAATCGCAGCTGGACGCCCTGGAATCATTGGGGCTGACCGGTGTGCACTTTGAGGCCCTGCCCATAGCCGGTGTAGTCGCCACGCCGGATCAGATCGACGCCCTGCGTGATATCGATGGCGTCCGCTCCCTGTGGCTGAACGAGGCTCTGGAGTATGACAATGCTGATGGTACCGCACTCACCGGCGTGGACCGGATGCGGAGTGATCAGAATCTTCGCACCGCCATGGGATTGCCCTATTCGGGCATGGGCATCGGCGTGCTGGTGAATGACTCCGGCGTTGACGGCCATCACCCGGACCTTAGCTATCCGGACAAGACCGTGCAGAACGTTGCCGCCCAGACCAATCTTCGCGGCGTCGACAGCATGCTGCCCATCAGCTACGTGGAAGACGTACCGGATACCGATATCGCCGGTGGCCACGGCACGCACGTGGCCGGGACCGTGGGCGGCACCGGTGCCGCCTCCGGTGGTGAGCAGGAAGGCGTGGCGCCGGGCGCCGATATCATCGGCTACGGCTCCGGTGCCGGACTGTTCATCCTGGATACCCTGGGTGGCTTTGATTATGCCCTGGTGAATCAATTCCGCTACAACATCCGCATTGTCCAGAACTCCTTCGGCAGCCCGGGTGATACCGGATCGGACTTCGATCCGGACCATCCCACCAGTATCGCCACCAAGGCCCTGGCCGATCGCAATGTGGTCGTGGTCTTCTCCGCCGGTAACTCCGGCTCCGGCGAAGACACCATCACCGGCAGCTTCAAGAAGGCACCCTGGGTCGTGACCGTCGGCGCCGGCAACCGTGATGGTGAGCTGGCGGATTTCTCCTCCCGCGGCAAGCGCGGCGGTGGTGGCCAGGTGGAGATCGGTGGCGAGCAGTTCCAGTGGACCGATCGGCCCAACGTGGTGGCCCCGGGCGTGGATGTGATTTCCGCCCAGGCCAAAACCGATCCGACCGCACCGCTGGGCTATGACCCGGAAGATCCGGCCGGCTCGCTTTTCTATCAAAGCCTCAGCGGTACCTCCATGGCCGCGCCGCATGTGTCCGGCATTGTTGCGCTCATGCTGGAAGCCGATCCCACCCTGCACTGGAGCGAGGTGATCGAGATACTTGAGGATACGGCCACCAACATGCCCGGCTATGAGGAATGGGAAGTGGGTGCCGGTTATGTGAATGCCTATGCGGCGGTGGCCGCGGCTGCCGGTGTTCGCGATGACTATGGCCTGACCACCAACCTCAACCGGGACTTCAATGCCGAGGCCTCGGTGACACGCGTCGGTGGGCCGGACTTCGAACTGTTCTTCTCGCCCATTGGACCCAAGGACGTGGAAACATTCCATGTTGATTCCGGTCTCTCCACGGTCGTTGCCAGTGCCAATGTCAGCGACAACACCGTGGCCATCGCGCTGACCGATCCGGACGGCAACCGCTATGGTTCCTCCATATCGTTGCCCCTGCTGGGCCCGAGTATTGCCGTGACCGCGCCCGCCATTCCCGGTGAGTGGACCATTGAGGTCAGCGGTATCGGAGCCGTCTCCGGTGTCACCCTCGATCCGCTTGGAGTGACTAATGGTACGGCGGCGCCCGGGACCATCAACGCGAGTGTGGATTTTATCCGCCTGGATGATTTTACCGGCCTGGATGACATTGCCGGGCATCCCGCCCAGGGCCTGATCGAACAGGCCGTGAGTCAGCGGTTGGTGGACGCCCGTGACGGTGGCAGTTATGCCCCGGACGAGCCTCTTACTCGTGCCGAGCTGGCGGATTATCTGATGCAGGGCGGCGCTATTCGCCAGTTCCGTCCCACCGACGGCAGCGACACCATCCTGGACATGACCGGCTTTGCTCAGGCCGCGGCCGAGGCCGTGGTGGCCCAGGGTGGGCCCCTGCGGGATTTGGTTGGGCAACAGGGGGCCACGGTCATGCCCCATGACACGGGTGTGTTCAATGGCGATGCCAGTGTACGGCGCGCCGAGCTGGCCTTCAGTCTGATTCAGGCCCTGGGCCTGGAGGCGGAAGCCGAGGCCGCCCGGCAAGCGCTGGAGGATGAGGTCATTACCGCGCCTTTCCAGGACGAGGCCGTGCCGCTTGAGGACGACAGTCAGGTGCCGGTCGAGCTGCGTGGTCATGTTCAGCTGGCTCTGGACCTTCGCTTGATGCGGGCCGAGTTCGGAATCGAGCAGGGAGCCTTTGATCTTGAGCCCACGCTGACCGCGCATTTCCATCCGGAGGATGATGTCAGTCGAGCGGCCTATGCCTTCAATGCCATCAACTTCCTGGATCGTTATCGTCAATAAGAGGGCTCCAACAATCCCGTAAAGGACTTTGGCGGGTCAGCCACACCAGCAACCCCCCCCGATGATCCGCCAATGTACGGCCCGGCTTCCCCCAGGGGAGTCGGGTCGTTTTATGGAACCTCTGACTCAGACAAAAGGGTCCGTAGGGGAAAGCATTTGTCCGGCTGGGGGTTTTCCCCTCTGTCGGCAAGCACCCTGCACTTGCTCTACTGCATGGCATGCCCCCGGGCGTGTGCGTTTTCATCATTACGGAGGTTGGTCATGTTAAATCAAAGTTCAATGCGGTTGCGACTGCTGGGCCTGGCCGCGGCCATCACGGCCCTGCCGGCTACCGCGAGCGCAACGGTATTGGGACCGGCGCTGGAAGCCAAACTGGATCAGTTGGGCCCTCAGGATACCGCGGAAGTGATTGTCAGCTTTGACAGCGATGGTCCCCTGGGTGAGGAGCAGGTTTCGCTGCTGGAATCCCTGGGACTGTCGGGTGTGCACTTCCAGGCCCTGCCCATGGCAGCGGCCGTGGCCACACCCAGTCAGATCGCCGCCCTTGCCGAGAAGGATCAGGTGCGGTCGATCTATTTCAACAAGGAATTGAGCTATAGCAATAGGGATGCCCGGGATCTGACCGGCGTGGAAAGGATGCGCAGTGATGTCAATCTGCGCAATGCCATGGGCCTGCCGTATTCCGGGGCCGGCATCGGGGTGATGGTGAATGACTCCGGCATTGATGCCACCCACCCGGATCTCACGTTCGGTGACAAGACGGTACAGAACGTCTTCGGCACCACCAACCTGAACGCCGTCGATGGCATGCTGCCCATCACCTGGGTGGAAGATGTGCCGGACACCGATATCGCTAGCGGCCACGGCACCCATGTGGCAGGCACCATTGCCGGTACCGGCGCCGCTTCCGGTGGCGAGCATGCCGGCATGGCCCCGGGCGCGGATTTGATTGGTTACGGTTCGGGGGCGGTACTGCTGCTGGTGGATACCATTGGCGCCTTCGATTACGCGCTGGTCAACCAGTTCCGCTACAACATCCGGGTTATCCAGAACTCCTGGGGCAGCCCGGGTGACGCCGGAAACGATTTTGATCCGGACCATCCCACCGCCATTGCCACCAAGCGTCTGGCGGACCGTAACGTGATGGTGGTCTTCTCCGCGGGTAACTCCGGTTCCGGCGAGGACACCATCGGCGGCAGCTTCATGAAGGCCCCCTGGATCGTCCGGGTGGGTGCCGCCAACAAGGATGGCACCCTGGCGGATTTCTCCTCCCGCGGCAAGCGCGGCGGCGGTGGCACCGTCGAGGTGGATGGCGAGGTCTTCGAATGGGTGGACCGTCCCACCGTGGTCGCCCCCGGCGTGGATATCATTTCGGCCATGGCCAACAGCGGTGTGCTGTCTCTGCTTGACCCCAAGGATGCCCATTACGCCTACATGAGCGGCACCTCCATGTCCGGGCCGGTGGTGGCCGGCATCGTGGCGCTGATGCTGGAAGCCAATCCCCAGCTGCACTGGTCGGACATCATCCGGATTCTCGAGGATACCGCGACCAATATGCCCGGCCGTGAAGACTGGGAAGTGGGTGCCGGCATGGTCAATGCCCATGCTGCCGTGATCGCGGCAGCTGGTATCCGTGATGACTATGGCCTGACCCAGACCTTGAACCGTGACTTCAACGCCGAGGTGCAGCAGTCGCGCATCGAAGGCCCCGATTTCGCCCTGGAATATGATCCCCTGCTGGATTCCGGGCCGGAAACCTTCCATGTGGAAGCGGGGCTGTCCACCGTGATCGCCACCGCCAATGCGTCCGATAACACCGTGGCCATTGTTCTTACCGATCCGGATGGCAATCGCTATGGGTCCGGTGTCTCTCTGCCCCTGCTCGGGCCGAGCATCGCCGTCACCGCTCCGGCCGTGCCGGGGGAATGGCAGATCGAGGCTCGCGGCATTGGTGCTGTTTCCGGCGTGGCCCTTGATCCCCTGGGCCTGACCAATGGTGTCGGCCTGCCGGGCACGGTGAATGCGAGCGTTGATTTCATGCGGGTGGAGGGTTTCACCGGCCTCAACGACATTGATGGTCATCCCGCCCAGGGCTTGATCGAGCAGGGCGTGGCCGAACGGCTGCTGGACGCCCGTGTCGGCGGCAATTACGAGCCGGATCAGGCACTGACCCGGGCGGAACTGGCTGACTATCTGACCCAGGGTGGTGGCATCCGTCAGTTCCGGCCCAGCGACGGCAGTGATTCCCTGTTGGATGTGGGTGGCCTGGATCTCGCCACTGCCGAGGCCGTCAGTGTTCGCGGGGCCGCGCAACGCGATCTACGTCATACACAGGATGCAGTGGTGCCGGTTCAATCGGATACCGCGTTTGACCCCGACGGCGTGGTCGAGCGGGCCGAGCTGGCCTATTCCCTGATCCAGACCCTGGGGCTGCAGGCCGAGGCCCAGGCTGTTCGTGACAATCTCGGCGATGAGCCGGTGACCGTCGAGGTTCTTGGCGAGCGGGTGGCGCTGGAGGATGACGATGCCATTCCCGCCGAACTCAAGGGGCATGTCCAGCTCGCCCTGGATTTCCGGCTCATGCACGTGGATTACAGCCTTGAGCAGGGTCCTTTCGAGCTGGAACCGACCATCCGGGCCCATTTCCGTCCGGGCGATGTCCTGACCCGCGCGGAATATGCCCTCTCGGCGGTGAATCTGCTTGACCGATTCAGCCAGAGCGACTGAAGCGTAAGCGCTGCAGTCGGCGATCCGGCCCGGCCACCCCTGCGGGTGCGAATGAGTCAATCAGAGGTTCCTCCATGAGGGTTTTCCCGGTCCCGGCTGAGGGATCGCCCCTATTGGTGTCGACCACGCAGGGACCGACACTGGCTACAGTCCCGAGAAATCATTACGAGGTCATGCCATGCGTCCCTACATTCTGGCAATACTGCTGTCCCTGGTGATTGTTTTCCCCGTGCAGGCCCAGCCCAGCCTGGACCCGGTGCTGGAAGCCGAGGCCGCGGCTGCGCCTCTGGCCCTGCATGAGATGGTGATCAGCTTCGAGGACGATGTCGGGCAGCAGACCCTCGACAGCCTGGTCATGGCGGGGGTCACCGCCGGAGTGGTACTCAATGAGCTGCCCATGGTGCTGGTGCAGGCAACAGGGCTTCAGCTGAGTCAGCTGCAAAACCTGCCCGGTGTGGTCTCCATCTACGGCAATCGCATCCATCAGCCCTATACCAATGCCAGCCGTGCCTTTATCGGCCTGGAAGCGCTGATTCGCGACCGCGATGTGCAGACGGCCAACATGGGCCTGCCGGTCTCCGGCCAGGGCATCGGCGTGGCCGTGGTGGATACCGGTGTGGATGCCACCCACTCGGATCTGCGCCTGGGGGAGAACGTGGTTCAGAATGTCTATTTCCCTCTCGCCGATGTGCCCTTGAATTTCCCCAGCGAGCTGGTGCCCCCCATCGCGGTTGAGGACTCCCCGCACACCGATATTGAAGGTGGCCACGGCACCTTTGTCGCCGGCGTGACCGGTGGCACCGGGGCCGCTTCAGCAGGGTTCTATGCCGGTGTGGCGCCCGGGGCAGATCTGATTGGGCTCAACGCGGGCAATGATGCCGGCTTATCCACTTTCGCCATTGTGCAGACCTATGACTGGATTCTCGCCAACCAGGATGTCTACAACATCCGCGTGGTCAACAATTCCTTCGGCTCCGATCTGGGCGAGGCGGACAATTACGATCCCTACGATCCCATCAATGTGGGCACGCGGATGATGAATGATCAGCATATTGCCGTGGTCTTTGCCGCCGGCAACAGCGGTGATGCGCCCGGTGCGATCAACCGCCTGGCCGTGGCCCCCTGGGTGATCTCGGTGGCGGCGGGGCAGAAGGAAGGCCTGGGCAGTCCGGCCGGTTTTTCTTCCCGCGGCATGGATAATGGCAGTGACCGCGAGGCGGCCCCCCACCCGGCCGATCCGGAACAGGCGCCCAATCTGCGCCCTGACATCACCGCGCCCGGGGTCAACATCAAGAGCGTGCGCAGCAAGGGCGCTGGTCTCACC
Source organism: Natronospira elongata (assembly GCF_034931365.1). NCBI lineage: Bacteria > Pseudomonadati > Pseudomonadota > Gammaproteobacteria > Natronospirales > Natronospiraceae > Natronospira > Natronospira elongata. The sequence continues at coordinate 126,861 of NZ_JAYGII010000004.1, read as the reverse complement.
AATCTGGCGGGCACGGCGCTGTTGCAGGACACCGATATTCCGCCGGGCTTTCTGCCTTTCTACACCACCTCCCAGGGCACCAGCTTTGCCGCACCCCATGTGGCCGGTGTCATCGCCCTGATGCTGGAGGCCAATCCGGCCCTGACGCCGGAAGAGATCATGCTGATTCTGAGGGGCTCGGCCAATCCCATGCCCTTCGAGGAACGGGTGGTGGGCGCTGGCTATGTGGATGCCCACAACGCTGTGCGCGAGGCCATCGGCCTGTCGGCCGTGAGCCCGGCCTTCGATCTGATGCCGGGACCGGACACGCCCGAGATCGTGGATGTCCGGGGCGACCAGACCGGAACCCAGGCCCAGGACATCCTCAGTGGTCGTTTTTATTACGATGCCGACGCCAATGCATTGGTCTACACCCTTGAGGTGGCTGACCTGGACGAACGTACGCCCAACAACCGCTGGACCATGAGTTCCTTCTTCAGTGATACGGAGCTGTTTGTCACCGCCAGTATCAATGAACTGGGCCAGGCGGAATATGCCTACGGCCGCTTCACTGTGCTGGACACCGGCACCCGCAACCAGGAAACCATTGGCGAGGCCGATGACGGACAGATGACGGGCAACCGCATTGTCATCCGCCTGGGTCTTGAAAAGATCAATGAAGCCGTGGGCTTTGATGTCTTCGATACCGTTTCCACCGGCACTCAGGCCAACAGCCAGATTCTGATCGGCACAAGTTTTACCGGCGGCTTGCTGCTCAATGCCGACTCCGCCTCGGGCCGGGATTTCCGAGTCGGCGAGTTAGGCGACAACGGCGACGGTAACGGTGACGATGATGCCGATAATGGCGAGGGCACGGCCTGTCCCGAGCAGGGGATCCGGGAACGGTTACCCGGGGTTTATCGTGAAGGTGATAGCGGCAAGTCCATTGCTTTCAGCCTTGCCTGTGAAGAGCTCAAGGTGCAGCTGACCTACAATCCCGGGAACCAGGATCTGGCGTATGAGCTGCGTAACAGTGATGGCGACACCGTGGCCCACCCCACTCACGGCAATGGCCGTCGCCTGACAGTCGACGACCTGCCTCCTGGTGACTATGAACTCCACCTGAGCGGTGACACGGGCACCGATGTGGACTTTGTCTTTGCGGTTCATCAGGATTAGGTTGGGCAGCGCTTGCTGATGACCCATTCAGAGATTCGAGCAGATTGCCTTTGATTCGGTCCGGCTAATCGCGGATAAATCCGCTCCCACGGTGGCTTCGTCATACACTAATGGCACCGTGGGAGCGAATTCATTCGCGATCAAAAGCCTCCGGATGGCGCCAAGGCATAAGACAGAACCAAACCCTCCACTAGCACTGCCCAGGTGACCCCCAACAAAGGTAGGCTTCGGTCCTGGTGGGCTTGCTCAGGGCTGTGTGAGCCAGGATGGCGAACCCAGAGCCCCTAGGGATGGGTTCACGGCGAACCTGAGCAAGCCCACCAGGACCGAAGCCGGGACGCAACCGTCATCGGTATCGATGGGCACTAGCTTATTGAAAGCGAACCTCAGAGCAGAGGAGAAATGCAAGGAGCCTAAGCTCCCCATTAAGTGGCGCCCCTCCGCACGGCCATTAGTGCAGCGCGTTGAGGCGGCGCAGCAGGTCGGGGGCGCGGTCAGGATCGGTATTGCGCAGGAAGCCGCGGGTACGGCCGCCCAGCTCCTTGAGATCGGTGCGCGTGATCACCCGCTTGACCTCCAGCAAGGTGGAAGGGTGCATGGAAAAGTCCCGCAGGCCCAGGCCCAGCAATAGCCGGGTGTACTGGGGATCACCGGCCATCTCGCCACACATGGATACCGGGATGCCCGCACGCCGGCCCGCCTGCAGGGTGGTGGAGATCAGCTTCAGCACCGAAGGATGGACGGGATCGTAAAGATAGTTGACGTGATCATCCACCCGGTCGATGGCCAGGGTGTACTGGATCAGGTCGTTGGTGCCAATGGACAGAAAGTCCACATGGCGGGCGATCTGATGGGCCGTGAGGGCCGCAGAGGGGACCTCGATCATGGCGCCCACCGGGATGGCGGGGTCATAATCCTGGCCGCGCGCATCCAGGCTTTGCTTGGCCACTTCGATCATCTGCTGGGCCTGCAGGACTTCCTGGGTGGTGGCGACCAGCGGCAACATGATCCGCAGCGGTGCATCAGCCGATGCCCGTAGCAGGGCCCGCAATTGCTTGAGGAAGATGCCCGGCTCGCTCAGGCTGTAGCGAATGCCACGAAGCCCGAGCGCCGGGTTATGGCCATCGTCGGGCCCGGTCTCACGGCCAATCAGTCTTTTGTCGGCACCCAGGTCCAGGGTTCGGATGGTGACCGGCATGCCGTCGGCCTGAGCCAGTATTTCCAGGTAGCTGCGGTACTGCTCCTCCTCATCGGGAAAGTCCGGGCGATTCATGTAGAGGAACTCGGTGCGATACAGGCCGATGCCGTCGCCGCCGGTCTTTCGGAACAGGCGCAGGTCTTCGGGAAGCTCAATGTTGGCCAGAAGCTGAATGCGAGTGCCGTCCAGGGTGCAGGCAGGTTCGCCTCGCAAGCCTTTCAGCTCCCGGACGTGCTTGAACAATTCGCGACGCTTGTGCCGATAGTAGGCCACCTCGCGTTCGCCCGGGTTGGCAAATACGGCGCCCTTTAGACCGTCAATGATCAGGGATTCGCCGTCCCGCAAAAGCTGCCGTGCGCGGTGGAGGCCCACAACGGCAGGGATGCCGAGGCTTCGGGCTAGAATGCTGGTGTGGGAGAGGGGGCCGCCGGACTCGGTGATCAGTGCCCGAATGCCTCGACTCTGCATCAGGACCACGTCGGCGGGGGAGACGTCCTCGGCAACCAGGATGGGGTAAGCACCGGCCCGTGATTTTTCCTCGTCCCAGATATCGTCTCCCCGCATCAGCAGACGCTGGACCCGGCTGACCACGTGATCCACGTCATCCCTGCGGGTACGGAGGTAGGGGTCCTCCATCTGGTCAAAAACGGCCACCAGCTCGTCCCGCTGAGCCTGCAGGGCCCATTCCGCATTGCACTGCTCCTGCCGAATGATTCTTGCCACTGCCTCGGACAAGGCTTCGTCGTCGAGCATCAGCAGGTGGGTATCGATGAAGGCACCGATCTCGGCGGGTGCGTCGGTGGGAATCTGCTTGCGAACGTTCTGTAGTTGAGCCTTGGCTGATTCCCGTGCCTGATGAAAGCGCTCCACCTCGCTGCCGATTTCGGCGCGAGGCAGGTTGTACTCCAGAATCTCCATGGGTTCGCCATCGGCCACGTGGGCCTGGCCGATGACGATGCCCCTGGAAACGCCGATTCCGGTCAGCAATAGGCTCAAATCTCGTCCCCTCTATTCGCCTTCGTCGAAGCGGTTCTCAACAAGCTGCCGCAAGTGCTCGATGGCCGCTTCCGCATCCGTGCCACTGGCCTCGATATGAATGTCAGTGCCCTTGCTGGCGGCGAGCATCATCAGGCCCATGATGCTCTTGCCACTGACTTCCCGTTGATCCTTGCGTACCCGAATATCCGATTGAAAGCGCGACGCCTCGGTGACAAAGCGGGTGGCCGCCCGGGCATGCATGCCCAGCTTGTTGCAAATGGTTACATCGGCCTCGGCCTGATGGTTTGCCTGTTCGTTCATTTTCTGTTCAGTCCAGACTGATGTGGCGGGTCAGTACCTGGCCCCACTTCTCGCGAAAATGCGCCGCCAATTTATCCACCACGTAGACAGAGCGGTGCTGGCCACCGGTACAACCCACGGCGACGGTCACATAACTGCGCCTGCCCACCTCAAAGGGTGGCAGCCACTGGTCCAGAAAATCAATCAGATCTCCCACCATGCGAGTGGCCAGTTCCGACTTTTCCAGGTACTCGATCACTTCCTGGTCTCGTCCGGTGCGGGGGCGCAAGGCGGGTTCCCAGTGGGGATTGGGAAGGCAGCGCACATCGAAGACGAAATCCGCATCGCGGGGGACGCCGTGCTTGAATCCGAAGCTTTCGAACATCAGAGAGAGGTTGGTCTTGCCTTCCCGGCCCAGACGATCATGAACCAGTTCCCGCAGGCGATTGGCGGTCAGGCGAGAGGTGTCGATGACCAGATCGGCGCGCTCGGCAATCGCCGACAGGATACGGCGTTCCTCCCGGATGGCGTCGGGAAGGGTCCGCTGCTCTCCGGCCAGGGGGTGGCGCCGACGGGTTTCGCTGTAGCGGCGCAACAGCACATCCTCATCAGCATCAAGGAAGACCAGCTCACAATGGATGCCTTCCTGGGCGAAGGTCTCCAGCAGATCGGGCAGAGTCTCCACTTCCTCGGGACGGTTGCGAGCGTCAACGCCTACCGCCATCAGGCTGTAGGCCGGGTCGCCGGTGGCGACGGTCTCGCGGACAAAGTTGCGGAGCACCGCCACGGGCAGGTTATCGATGCAGTAATAGCCCATGTCTTCGAGCATGTGCAGAGCCACACTCTTGCCGGAACCCGACAGTCCGCTGACGATGGTGAGTTTCATTCCTCTCGCTCCGATGGCGGGCGGCCACCCAATATAACAGACCGAAAGGGGGCTCGGGGGAGGGGAAAGGGAGTCCTAGGCGGGGGATTGCTGGGCTTCGGTCTCGAATCCACGCAACAGCTTGCAGATATCCTCTGGGCCCTCGGCCTTGCGGAGCATGTCGCAGAAATCGGCGTGAGAAAACATATGGGCAAGAGCGGCGAGGGCATTGAGATGCTCCTCGGCGCATTGGGAGGGCACGATGAGTGCGAACAGCATATCCACTGGGGCACCATCCGCCGCATCGAAGTCCACCGCGTCCTGGAGACGAATGAAGGCGCCGATGCTCTCTTCAAGGCCTTCAATGCGGCCATGGGGGATGGCGATGCCGGAGCCGATGGCGGTACTCCCCAGTCGTTCCCGACCGAGCATGCTGGTAAACACCTGATTTCGGCTCAGGTCCTGGCTGGTGTCCGCCAGCAGCTCGCTGAGGATTTCCAGCGCACGCTTCTTGCCACCGGCCTCGGCGGCAATCCGGATGCGTTCCGGTGCTAATAGTTCGCTGATCTTCATGGTCTGACTGCCAGATTCGGTATTGCCGGGGGCTCGGTGAGCCGCGACCGACAGTGGATGATGAAACCAGCGCGGCTGGAAAAGCCGCACAGTCTAGACCTCCTCTGTCTGCGTCTCAAGCCTGTCACAGTGCTGCGCTCAAGTTTGGGCTTATCGGCCCGAAACCGAGGCCGGCGGCATTGCCGGCCTCGGTGCTGGTGGCTGTGAAACCGGGCCTAGCTCGGGCCCAATTCATCCGGATGGGGGGGCATGCGGTCTGCCTTGTCGACCTGCGCGGCGTGGTGGTCCTTGAGCTTTTCCTTGTGCTTTTTGACCTGCCTGTCCAGCTTGTCGACCAGCCGGTCAATGGCCGCGTACATATCCTCCTCCTTGGCGTCAGCGAACAGGGGCTTGCCCACCACGTCCACCTTGGCTTCCGCCTTATGCTTCAGGCGTTCCACAGTCAGGATGACGTGCATGCCGGTGATGTGGTCGAAATGGCGCTCAAGGCGCTCCATCTTGGTGCCCACGTATTCGCGCAGGGAGGGGGTGATGTCCACGTGATGGCCGGTCAGGTTCATTTGCATGGTCTGGACTCCTCTCGTGATGCGGCCGCGGGGAAGCGGGGAATGCTTGGCAGGCCCGCGTTTATTGCCAATCAGATTTCCCCGTCCCGTCGACCGTATCGTCACGGGCCGTTTGCTCGCGCGTCCTGCCCCGGTGGCCGGGAACAGGGATGTCACTGCCGCGCTACAGCGTCAGGTTCCAGTGGAACCCTGGCCGGAGGCGACAATCCGCATCCGGCCTAAGCGTTGACCCGCTTGCGTTCGTGAGAGGGCGGAATGCCCAGGGCTTCGCGGTATTTGGCCACGGTCCGGCGAGCAACCCGGAAGCCGTCATCCTTGAGCAACTGGGCCAGCCGGGAGTCGCTCAGGGGCTTGGCCGGATCTTCGGCGCCGACCATGCGGCGAATCCGGGCCCGGACCGCAGTGGCGGAAGTCTCACCGCCATCCTCACGGGAAAGCTGGGTCGAAAAGAAGTACTTGAACTCGAATACACCCCGGGGGGTGAGCATGTATTTGCGGGTCGTCACCCGTGAAATGGTGGATTCATGAAGATCCACCGCCTCGGCAATATCGGCCAGGACCAGGGGCTTCATGTATTCCTCGCCCTGTTCCATGAAGGCTTGCTGGTGTTCAATGATGGCCGTGGCGACCCGCAGAAGAGTGTCATTGCGCATCTCCAGGCTGCGCACCAGCCAGCGGGCCTCCTGGAGTTGTCCGCGCATGGCCTGGGAGTCGGCGCCACCCTGGCGTTTCGCCACCAGGTCGGCGTAGAGACGATTCACCCGGATGCCGGGGGTCACCTCCTGGTTCAGTTCCACCGTCCAGCGGCCCTCCCGCTTTCGAACCACCACATCGGGGGCGATGTATTCGGTGCTTTCCGGCTGAATGCGGTGACCCGGGTGAGGGTTGAGCGTGCGAATGAGCTGAACCGCCTCCTGCACACTGTCGGGATCCGAATTCAGGCGGCTGGCCAGGCGATCGAGAGGCTGCCGGCCCACGCCGTCGAGTTGCTCCCGCACCAGCTGTTCCGCCAGTTTGGTCTCGGCCCCTTCCCGGGCCAGTGCCTGCAGTTGCAGCAGCAGGCACTCGCGAAGGTCACGGGCGGCGACGCCGGCCGGGTCGAAACACTGAACCCGGCGGGTCACCATCTCGATCTCGTCGTCCTCCAGGTCCTCCAGGCTGTTCCTTAGGGCCTGGCGGAGGTCCTCCGGTGTTTCTCGCAGATAGCCGGTGGCGTCGATCCCGTCGATCACCGCCCGGGCAATGCTCTGGTCCCGATCACTGAAAGAGGCCATGTCGAGCTGCCACAGCAGGTGGTCGTGGAGGGAGGTGCCATCGGCGTTCTCCGCCCGACGGTCTTCGTCGATCTCCTCCTGCCAACCGCCACCGGTGGCACCGGCGTAGTAGTACTCCGGGGCTTCGTATTGGGCTTCCACGGCGGGTTCGGTGCTAGTCTCGGTTTTGTCGCCGCCCCGGTCCTGGCTGGCGTCGGAATCTGACTGGCCGGTTTCGGCGCCATCACTGTCATCGCTGTCCTCGCTTTCCAGCATGACGTTGCTGTCCAGCGCCTGGCGAATCTCGGTTTCCAGTTCAATGGAGGAGAGCTGCAACAGACGGATGGCCTGCTGCAGTTGCGGGGTCATGGCCAGTTTCTGGCCGATCTTTAGCTGCAGTGCCGGTTTAAGCATCGGATTTTAAGAAGATTTCCGACAAAGTTGGCTCCCGTTGCAGGAATGGGGCCCGGAATGGCCCTCGATTTTGCTTCTTCATTCTATTTATAGCCCATCTGGCAGCGTCGTGGGGGTGTTTAGAGTCGAAAGTCCTCACCCAGATAGACCTCTCTGACCTGGCGGTGTTCAAGTACCTCCTCGGCGGTACCCTCGGCGATGACCGCGCCCTCGCTGATGATATAGGACCGCCCGCAGATGCCCAGTGTTTCACGGACATTGTGGTCGGTAATCAGTACGCCAATCCCCCGGTCCCGCAAGTGTCTGATAATCCTTTGGATCTCGCCAACGGAGATGGGGTCGACGCCGGCAAAGGGCTCATCCAGCAGCATGAAGGCCGGCTCGGCGGCCAGGGCCCGGGCGATCTCCACCCGTCGGCGCTCGCCACCGGACAGGCTCATGCCCAGGCTTTCCCGCACATGGGCGATATTCAGTTCCTCGAGCAGGGATTCGAGCTTGCTGTCGCGCTCGTCCCGGCTCAGTTCCGGCCGCACTTCCAGTACGGCCCGGATGTTCTGCTCCACACTCAGCTTGCGAAAGACCGAGGCTTCCTGGGGCAGGTAGCCCAGGCCGGCCTGGGCACGGGCATGGACCGGCAAATGGGTAATGTCTCGTCCATTGAGTTCGATATGGCCGGCATCCGGCTGGACCAGGCCGACGATCATGTAGAAGGAGGTGGTCTTGCCGGCCCCATTCGGACCCAGCAGTCCGACGATTTCGCCCGGCTCGACTCGCATGCTCACGTCCCGAACCGCGCGCACTTTCCCGTACTGCTTGGCCAGACCGCGAGCGTCGAGCTGCTTGCTCATGCCCCCCCTCCCTGTTGCTCACTGTCTTCGCCCCGTTCGAAACGGGTCCGAACCCGGCCTTCGTCATCCTCGCCACGCTGCGCCCGGATGCGTTCGCCGGGGATGGTGTATTCGATGCTTTCGGCGCTCAAGGTCTGGCGTGGTCGCTTGAGGCGGGCAGTCCCTTCCATCAGCAGCACCTCGTCCTCAAAGCGATAGCGCATGAACTCTGCCTCGCCTTCGGTCCGGGGGCCGTCCTCTGGGGTAATCACCAGGGTCACCGGGGACCCGGTCATCTCCGCCTTCTCGAAAACGCCCGGTTCCCGTTCGGTGAACACAGCCCGGTCCGCCTTAATGAGCAGTTCCTTGTGACGAATGACCACGTTGCCTTCGTAGATGGAAATGCCTTCACGACCGTCCACTTCCCAGTGATCGGCATCGATTTCCAGCTCTTCGCTGTCCGCGTTCACGGCAGCGGGGGTCAGCAGCAAGAGCAGTAGCCAGAAGAGCAGGGGGCCGTTTCCAGACCTAGTCACGGGGAACATGTCGGGTCCTTACCTCCGATAAGATTTTGATACGGTCCTTGTCGAGCTCGGCACGCATGCCCCGGCCCGTGGTCTGGCTTGGGCCCTGTTCCATCCGTACCGGCTCATCAGTCAGGAGCAGCTCCTGCTCCGGGAAATAATCCAGGCTGTCGCTGAACAGACTGGCGGTCAGCCGGGTCTGCCGATGCCGTTCGATGCGCACATCGCCGTAGAGATGTACATGGTCACTGTCGCCGGAAACCATGCCATGATCGGCACGGATATCCCAGCTCAGGCCCGCCACCGGCTCACGATGGATTTGAACCTGGCGCAATTCGCTGCGCTGATCATCCGGGTAATTGGCCAATTCTTCGGCATTGAGCCGGGCCAGGGGCTGGCCATCGGCATCATACCGCTGGATTTGCGCCCCGCTGATCCAGTAGTCCGGGTGCACCGCCGCCTCAGGCGGTGGTTCGGGTTGCGGCAGGGAGGGTGCCTCCCGGTCCCCCATCAGCCAAAGGCTGAGGATCAAGCCAATCGCCAGCAGAAGTCCAAGCGCCCAGCGAGCCATCAGTTCCCCGCGTAGGCGGTGTCGATGCCCCGGGCCGCCAGCAGCAGATCACAACATTCGCGTGCCGCGCCAAAGCCACCCGGGCGGTGACTCTGCCAATGGGCCATGCGGGCCACGTCAGGATGGGCATCGGCCGGAGCGGCGGCCAGGCCCACTTCACGCATCACCGGCAAATCCACCACATCATCGCCCATGAAAGCGCAATGTTCCCTGGGTACAGACAGTCTCTGTCGCAGTTTCTCGAAGCAGGGCAACTTGTCATCCACGCCCAGAAAGACATGCTCGATGCCCAGCTGGGCCATGCGTGACTCCACCGCCTGGGATGCCCGCCCCGAGATGATCGCGACCTCAATGTCCTGACGCCGCAGGGCCTTGAGACCGTGTCCGTCCCGGGTATGGAAAACTTTCATCTCGAAGCCATCGGGTCCCAGATAGAGACGGCCGTCGGTGAGCACGCCATCGACATCAAAGACCGCCAGGCGTATTTGTGCCGCGCGGGCCTCGGCTGATTGCCCCGTCATCAGACCACTCCTGCCCGCAGCATGTCATGCATGTTGAGTGCGCCGACAAGGCAGCCCTCTGCGTCGGTCACCAGGACCTGGTTGATCCGATGGGTCTCCATCATCTTCAGGGCCTCGCCGGCCAGCATTTCCGGCGGTGCCGTACGGGGCCTCGGCGTCATCACCTGGCCGATGGTGGTGCGGTGCACGTCCAATTGCCGGTCCAGACTCCGACGCAGGTCACCGTCAGTGAAGATGCCGACCACCTGGCGTTTCTCATTGACCACGGCGGTCATGCCCAGGCCCTTTTGGGTCATTTCCAGCAGGGCGTCACGGAAGGGGGTCTCAGCGGCCACTGCCGGGACTCGCTCTCCCTTGTGCATCAGGTCTTCCAGGCGCAGGAGCAACCGTCGTCCCAGGCTGCCACCGGGGTGGGAGCGGGCGAAATCCTCCTGCGTGAAACCGCGGCTCTCCAGCAGGGCAACCGCCAGGGCATCGCCCATGGCCAGGGAGGCGGTGGTGCTGGAGGTGGGCGCAAGGTTGAGAGGGCAGGCCTCTCTTTGCACCGTGACATCCAGGTTGACCGAGGCGGCCCGGGCCAGGGTGGACTCGGGGCGACCGGTCATGCTGATCAGCGGAACGCCCAGGCGCTTGATCAGGGGCAGGATGGTGAGAACCTCGCTGGTCTCGCCGGAGTTGGACAGGGCAAGCACGGCATCGTCGCCGGTAATCATGCCCAGATCCCCGTGACTGGCCTCGCCCGGATGGACGAAAAAGGCCGGGGTGCCGGTGCTGGCCAGGGTGGCGGCTATCTTGCCTGCCACGTGTCCGGACTTGCCCATGCCCGTGACAATCACCCGTCCCCGGCAGTCCAGACAGATCTGCCAGGCACGCGAGAAATCCTCGCCCAGACGTCCGGCCAGGTCACGGACGCAATCGGCTTCCAGGTGCAGGACCTCACGGGCCAGTGCCAGGGCACGGTCGGCATCGGCGATGGGTTTTCCGGAGGACTGGCTGGCCATTGACTGAATCCTGCTCTGCTTCAATGAATCAAGTGGCACGATTATCTCATAGTAGCCGCCCGTGGCCGAAGTCAGGGCCGCGCTCAGTTCCAGGCGATGAAGATCCCGAGCTGGTAGGCGATAAAGAGTGCGAACAGCAGCAGGCCCTGGCCCCGGCTGATGCTGCCATGGCGGGTAAAGCCCCGTGCGAGGATAATCAACAACAGAGTCAGCCCCAGCATCACGGGAAAATCACGGCCCAGAATCCCGCTTGGTAATGGACCGGGGGCGATCAGGGCCGGTAGCGGCAGTACCGCCAGCAGATTGAAGAGATTGGAGCCAATGACATTGCCCACGGCGATATCGTGCTGGCGTTTGAGCACGGCGGCGATGCAGGTGGCCAGTTCAGGCAGACTCGTGCCGATGGCGACGATACTCAGGCCGATTACCAGGTCGCTGACACCCAGGCTGCCGGCCAGACCGACGGCACCCCAGACCAGCAACTGGGCAGCGCCCAGCAACAGCAACAACCCCAGGAACAGATTGAACAGGGCGGGGGCCATTCGGGTTTCAGCAGGTAGCTCGCTATTGAGTTCGGCCAGCAAGGGATCATCCCGGCCGGGGGTGAGTGCGATTCGAATGATCCACAGCAGGGCCAGCACCAGCATCACCAACATTGCCAGGCCCTCGGCCCGGCCCAGCTCCCCGTTGGCGATAAGCAGAATGGTCACCAGCTTGACCAGGACCAGCAGGGGCAGCTCTCGGCGCAGGGAGGCGGAGGCCAGCTTGAGCGGCACGATCATGGCGGTGAGACCGATGATCAGGCCGATGTTGGCAATGTTCGATCCCAGGGCATTGCCAATGGCGAGGGCCGGGTAACCCTGTGCGGCGGCCAGGATGGAGGCGGCGATTTCAGGGCCTGAGGTGCCCAGGGCCATGACTGTCAGGCCCACCACCAGGGCGGGAACGCCCAGGGCCCGGGCGGTCTGCGCCGCGCCGTCCACAAAGCGGTCAGCGGCCCAGATCGTTATCCCGATGCCGAGCAGGATGGCTGCCGTTTGAAGCACTGCGCTCAAATCCGGATCTCCCTGTTACGACTTCCACCGGCCCATTCTGCCTTTCAAGCCAGCCAGAGGCATAGCGCTCTGGCGCTTCGCGTAGGAATTGCCGGCGGCTTCCTTTATCATTGTGCACCCCTGATCCATTCATTTGCGCCTGCCAAAGACGGCGATTGATTGATCGGGTTTGAGAGTGTCCTTGCGCGCCGCCGCTGTGGCGGTGGTTCGCATTTTTGCCCGCAATAGCTGTTGAGGAGCCTATGGATCCCCAGATGGTGAAGTCCCTGATCGAGGCCGGCATGCCCGAGGCCCAGGTGGAAGTTCGGGGTGAAGACCACACCCACTTTGAGGCGGTCATCATTTCTCCGGCTTTCGAAGGCAAGCGCACCATTCAGCGACACCAGATGGTTTATCGCACCCTGGGAGAAAAGATGGGGCGCGAGATCCATGCGCTGTCCATGCAGACACTGACGCCGGAAGAAGCCGGGCGCTGAAGCCCACCCGATTCACAGCATAAGCGGGCCGTTACCAGGCGGCCGGGCTCAATCAATTGCAGGGGTTTTCTCTTGGATAGACTGCTAATCAATGGCTGTGGCCCCCTGGAAGGGGAGATACGCATCTCGGGGGCCAAGAACGCGGCCCTGCCCATCCTCTCGGCCACCTTGCTGGCTGATGGGCCCATGACCGTGGGTAATGTCCCGCATCTCCACGATGTGACCACCACCATCGAACTGCTCGGCGGCATGGGGGTTGATGTCACCATTGATGACCGCATGCGGGTTGCGGTGGACCCCCGCCCCACCAGTCGCTTCTACGCGCCTTATGAGATGGTCAAGACCATGCGGGCCTCCATTCTGGTGCTGGGGCCGCTGTTGACCCGTTTTGGTGAGGCCACGGTTTCCCTGCCTGGTGGCTGCGCCATCGGCAGTCGGCCGGTCAACCTGCACATTGAAGGCTTGCGGGCCATGGGTGCCGACATCCGGGTGGAAAACGGCTATATCATTGCCAAGGCTGACCGTTTGCACGGCGCTCGAATCGTACTGGACACGGTGACCGTCACCGGGACCGAGAACCTGATGATGGCAGCCTGTCTGGCCCAGGGTGAAACCGTGATCGAGAATGCCGCCCGGGAACCCGAGGTGGTGGATCTTGCCAACTGCCTGATTCGAATGGGCGCAAAAATCGAGGGAGCCGGCACCGACACCCTGCGGATCACCGGTGTTGATCGCCTTGAGGGCTGTGAGTACAACGTCCTGCCCGACCGCATCGAGACCGGGACCTACCTGGTGGCCGGGGCAATGACGCGAGGGCATGTGCGTCTGCGGGATACCTGCCCGCAGGTGCTGGATGCGGTGCTGGCCAAGTTAGGCGAGGCCGGCGCCCGGATTGATTGTGGCGACGACTGGATCGAGCTGGACATGCAGGGCAAGCGACCCCGCTCGGTGAACATTCACACCGCGCCCTATCCGGCTTTTCCCACCGACATGCAGGCGCAGTTCACCGCCCTGAATTCGGTGGCCGAAGGAACCGGCACCATTACCGAAAACGTATTCGAGAATCGCTTCATGCATGTGCTGGAAATGCAGCGCATGGGCGCGCAAATCCAGCTGGAAGGGCATACCGCCATCATCACGGGCATTGAGCGTCTAACCGGGGCCCCGGTCATGGCAACGGACCTGCGGGCCTCCGCCAGTCTGGTGCTGTCCGGCCTGGTGGCAGATGGCGAGACCATCGTCGAGCGGATCTATCACATTGATCGCGGTTACGAGTGTATTGAGGAAAAGCTCCAGCAGCTGGGTGCCCGGATTCGCCGGGTACCGGATTGAAGGACAGCTACGAGCTACGAGCTACGAGCGGCGAGCTGGCCGCGCCTTGGCCTGGCACCTTGGCCTGGCACCTTGGCCTGGCACCTTGGCCATGATTCAGCCGCTGCAGAGCCGATGGCGGGCTCGTTGTTCGCCGCTCGAAGCTCCTAGCCCTCGCTTACAGCCCCCGAGGCTGATCCATTAACCATTAGCTCTGGCAAGAAGAACTGATCATGAGCAATCAACTCACCATTGCCGTGTCCAAGGGGCGGGTGCTGGAAGACACACTGCCTCTTCTGGAGGCAGCGGGCATTGAGCTGGCCGAGGATCCCAAGGCCAGCCGCCGCTTGATCCTGTCCACGTCCCGGGACGACATTCGCATCCTCCAGGTGCGCACCAGTGATGTGCCGACCTATGTGGAACACGGGGCTGCCCACCTGGGCATCGTCGGCAAGGATGTTCTGCTGGAGCACGATGGTGTGGGGCTCTATGAACCCCTGGATCTGGACCTGGCCCATTGCCGATTGATGGTCGCTCGCCCCGCGGGCAGTGAGCGCCCACGGCGGCGACTGCGCGTGGCAACCAAGTTCATTGCTTCGGCCCGCCGTCATTACGCCCGTCTTGGTCTGCAGGTGGAGTTGATCAAACTTTACGGTTCGGTGGAGCTTGCCCCCCTGGTGGGCTTGGCCGATGAGATCGTGGATTTGGTCGACACCGGCAACACCCTGCGGGCCAATGGCCTGGAAGCCGTGGAAACCGTGGCTGATATCAGTGCCCGGCTGGTGGTCAACAAGGCCGCCATGAAGACCCGCCACTCCCAGATCAGGGGCATCGTGGATGCCATTGCCGCCCGAGTTGCCGAAGGCCGCAAGGGGAGGGTTGGGGCATGAGCCTGATCAATCGACTGGCCAGCGATCAGGCCGATTTCGAGCAGAGACTGTCGGCCTTGCTTGACCGGGGCGATGAACAATCCCGCGACATCGATGCGCGGGTAGCCGAGATTATCGCCCAGGTCCGCGCAAGGGGTGATGCAGCGCTATTGGATTACACCCGAGAGCTGGATCAGATTCGCTGCGGTGAGGTGGCCGAGCTTGAGGTTCCCGCCACCCGCTTGCACGGGGCCCTGGAGGCCCTGGACGGGGAGGCGCGCCAGGCTCTGGAGTTCTCGGCTCAGCGCATTCGTGAGTATGCCGAACGCCAACGGGAAGGAGACTGGCACTACGAGGACGACTACGGCAATCGTCTGGGCCAGCGAGTCACGCCCCTGGATCGGGTGGGTGTCTACGTACCCGGTGGCCGTGCGGCCTATCCCTCCTCGGTGCTGATGAATGTGGTCCCGGCCAGGGTGGCCGGCGTGGGCGAAATCATCATGGTGGTGCCGGCCCCTGGCGGGGTGGTGAGCGATATGGTGCTGGCGGCCGCGGCCCTGGCCGGCGCCGACCGGGTGTTCACCCTTGGCGGCGCCCAGGCGGTCGCGGCCCTGGCTTATGGCACCGATACCGTGCCGCCGGTGGACAAGATTGTGGGTCCAGGTAACGCCTATGTGGCTTCCGCCAAGCGTCAGGTCTTCGGTCAAGTGGGGATCGACAGCATTGCCGGCCCTTCGGAGGTGGCGGTGCTCACTGACGGCAGCCTGGATCCGGAGTGGGCGGCCATGGACCTCTTTGCACAGGCTGAGCACGATGAGATGGCCCAGTCGTTGCTAGTTTGTTCAGACCCGGATTACCTGGATCGGGTTGAGAAGGCCATTGAGGCCCATCTTGATGGCCAGCCGAGAGCCGATATCATCCGTGCTTCGCTGGCGGAGCGGGGTGGCCTGATTCAGTCCCGGGACCTGGCTGATGGTGCCGCCATCATCAACCGTATTGCCCCGGAGCACCTGGAGTTGGCCTTTGCCGATCCCGAGGCGGTGTTGCCCTTGATCCGCCATGCGGGTGCCATCTTCATGGGGCATCACAGCCCCGAGGCCTTTGGCGATTACTGCGCCGGCCCCAACCATGTTCTGCCCACCGCGGGTACCGCACGTTTTTCCTCGCCCCTCGGGGTGCAGGACTTTCAAAAGCGCAGCAGCGTGATTCATTGCTCCGCTCACGGCGGTCGGGCGTTGGTATCGGCCTCCGAAAAGATGGCAGAGATTGAAGGTCTGGCTGCTCATGCCCGTTCTGCCGCCCTGCGTGGCGGAGGGGAGCAGGGGTGAGCGGGCAAGGGGTTCGGGTGCAGGACCTGGTTCGGCCCGAAATCCTCGCGGGCAGTCCCTATCAGGTCGCCGATGCTCGTGGATTGCTCAAGCTCGATGCCATGGAGGCGCCGGCGGGCCTGCCGGCAGGGCTCGAGGCAGACTGGCAGGCGCGGGTCGCCGGGCTGGACTGGCATCGCTATCCCGACAGCCAGGCCAGTGCCCTCAAAGCCGCCCTGCGCGAACAATTCGCCATCGATGACAGGCTTGGCCTGTTGCTGGGCAATGGCTCCGACGAAATCATTCAGATGCTGACCCTGGCGCTGGCCCGGCACGGGGCGAGCCTGATGACACCGGAACCCGGCTTTGCCATCTACAAGGTCGCTGCCCGTAACGCGGGCATGGACTACCATGCTCTGCCGCTGGACGAACAAGATTTCAGTCTGGACCTGGATCGGGCCCTGGCGGAAATGGAGCGGCTTCGCCCTGCCTTGATCTTCATTGCCAACCCCAACAACCCCACCGGCAATGCATTTTCCCCGGATCAGCTCCAGGCGATTGCCGACGCCGCCCCCGGTCTGGTGGTGGTGGATGAGGCCTATTTCCCCCACACCGATATCCACTGTCTCGACCGCGCCGGTCGTCCCGCCAATCTGGCGGTGATGCGGACCCTGTCCAAGGCCGGCATGGCCGGTTTGCGTCTGGGTTGGCTGGTCGCCGATCCGGCCTGGATCGATGCCCTGGAACGGCTGAGGATGCCCTACAATATCAACGTCCTGACCCAGGCAGCCGCCCGGTTTGCCCTGGAGAATGGGGATTGGTGGCGCTCTCAAGCCGAGTTGGTGCGAGAGGAAAGGGCCAGGCTGTATCAGCGCCTGCAAGGCCTGGACGGCGTGCATGTCTGGCCCAGTGAGGCCAACTTCCTGTTGCTGCGGGTAGCCGATGCCCCGACGGTTCATGCTCGCATGAAGGCCGCTGGCGTGCTGGTGAAATGTCTCGACGGCGCTCACCCGGCATTGAGCGGCTGTCTGCGCTTGACCGTGGGTTCGCCTGCCGACAATGAGATCCTATTCGAGGCCCTGGCAGCAGCCATTCGCTAGCATCCGGCCTCAGAGGTTCCTTAGTTCTGCCCCGGTACCTGCCGCTCGGCAATGACGGCGGAAAAATATCGGACTTCCTCGTCGCGGATCACCCGAATCTCGGCGCTGTCACCCGGTTGCAGGCTGGCAACTTTGTTGAGGGCGTCGTAATAGTCCGTCACCTCATTGCCGTTGATGTGGGTGACCACATCCCCGGGGATGATGCCGGCCTCGTGGGCCGGGCTGCCCCGCTGGACATTGGTGACAACCACGCCCACCGGCTCGTCCAGTCCGAAGGATTCGGCCAGCTCCAGGGTCAGGCTCTGGGGGGCGATGCCAAGGTAGCCGCGGATCACGCGACCGTGCTCGATCAGCTGGTTCATCACTCCCTGGGCCAGGCTGACCGGAATGGCGAAACCCACCCCCGAGCCCCCGTTTTCGGAGGAGAGCATGGCGGTGTTGATGCCCACCAGACGGCCCCGGGTGTCCACAAGCGCGCCCCCGGAATTGCCGAAGTTGATGGCCGCGTCGGTCTGGATGAAGTTTTCGAAGGTGGTGATACCCAGCTGACTGCGACCGGTGGCGCTGATGATGCCCTGGGTCACGGCCTGTCCCAGCCCCACCGGATTGCCGATGGCGAGAGCGATGTCACCCACCCGCAGCCGGTCGGAGCGACCAAAGCGGATGACGGGAAGATCCGCTGCCTCGATCCGCAGCAGGGCCAAGTCGGTTTCCGGGTCGGTGCCCACCACCTCGGCGGCCTCAATCCGGCCGTCATGCAGGGCAACGCGGATCTCCTCGGCATCCTCAATAATGTGATTGCTGGTCAGAATATGGCCGTCCGGGGAAACGATCACACCCGAGCCAAGACTGCTCTCCACCCGGTCCCGATGCTCGCCGGGGCGGTCGTCGAAGTAGCGGCGCCAATAATCCGGTATGAACTCGGGGTCGATGTCGTCCAATCGGCGGGCGGTGTGGACGTTCACCACGGAGGGGGCGGATTGCTCCACCGCATCGGCGAAACTGTCCACCTGGCCGTTGCGCTCCAACAGCTCGGGGCGGAAGAAAACGACCACGAAGGCGGCGGCCAGGCCCAGTACTACCGAGCGGACCAGGAAGTCCAACCAGCCTGTGATTCTGCCTGCTGTCTCGCCCATGAGAAGTCGCTTGCTCGGCCTGTGGGGCAAGTAAGGTAGCGTCCCGCCGGGCTGGTGACAAGCGTGGCGTGCCTGGCCGGTGGCGAGGCGTGAGTTGAACTGTGTATAATCCCCGCTTTATGTCGATTCAGCGTGCCCCGCCCGCGTCCGCTCGGTCGCATGGGGTGGCTGGACCGGCCCGACAGCTTGCCGTCAGGGCGTTTCCCCGCGCTCCCGTGAGACGGCGACCGAGACGGGACCGATCCGGCAGTCCGAAATGAGCTCCAGGAGAACCGGAGAATGAGTAACGGCGTTGACAATAACAGGCGTCATTTCCTCACCGTGGCCACCTCGGTGGTCGGGGGGATCGGGGTGGCGGCCATGGCGGCTCCCTTCCTTGCCTCCCTGCGGCCCAGTGCCCGAGCCCGTCTGGCCGGTGCCCCGGTGGAAGTGGACGTGAGCAAGATGGATGAGGGTGAGCGAATCACCCTGAGCTGGCGTGGACGCCCCATCCATGTGGTGCGGCGTGGCGAGGATGCCATTGAGAGGCTGGGGGAGATCCGTGATCGCCTGCGGGATCCGGATTCCGACTCCTCCGATCAGCCCGAGTACGCCAAGAACGAGTATCGCTCCCTGAAGCCGGAGTATCTGGTAATGGTGGCGGTCTGTACCCATCTGGGCTGTTCACCGTCCTTCCACCCGGATCCGGCCGACCCGGCCATGGGCAGTGACTGGCCTGGTGGTTATTTCTGTGCCTGCCACGGTTCCCGATTCGACCTCGCCGGTCGTGTTTATCGGGGCGTGCCGGCACCGACCAATATGGACATCCCGCCCCATCGCTTTGTCGATGACAACACCCTTATCGTTGGTGAAGACGCAGAGGTCGCCTGATGCAGAACAAGAGCAACCAGGGCGGCGGTACCGTCGGTGACTGGATCAACGATCGCCTGCCTTATCGGCAGTTCGTCGAAGATCAGCTTACCGGCTACTACGCGCCGAAGAACTTTAACTTTTGGTATTTCTTCGGGTCACTGGCCCTGCTGGTGCTGGTCATTCAGATCGTCACCGGTATTTTTCTGACCATGAGCTACAAGCCCTCCGCGGATGATGCCTTCGCCTCCGTGGAATACATCATGCGGGATGTGGAATGGGGTTGGCTCATTCGATATATGCACTCCACCGGGGCATCCATGTTCTTCCTGGTGGTCTATCTGCATATGTTCCGGGGACTGATGTACGGCTCCTACAAGAAACCCCGCGAACTGCTGTGGATCTTCGGCATGCTGATCTACGTGGTGCTGATGGCCGAGGCCTTCTTCGGTTATCTGCTGCCCTGGGGGCAGATGTCCTACTGGGGCGCTCAGGTGATTATTTCCCTGTTCAGTGTTCTGCCGGGCATTGGTGAGCCGCTGGCCATCTGGATTCGCGGTGACTACCTGATTTCCGATGTCACCCTGAACCGCTTCTTTGCGCTGCATGTGGTGGCGCTGCCCCTGGTGCTGATCGGCCTGATCTTCTTCCATCTGGTCGCCCTGCGCCAGACCGGGTCCAACAACCCGGACGGTATTGAGATCAAGGAAAACAAGGGTCCTGACGGCAAGCCCGTGGACGGCATTCCCTTCCACCCGTATTACACGGTGAAGGATATCGTCGGCGTGGGTGTGTTCCTGGCGCTTTTCTTCGCCATTGTCTTCTTTGCGCCCACATTCCTGGACCTGTTCCTCAAGCCGGCCAACTTCATTCCGGCCGACCCTCTGCAGACGCCTGAATACGTGCCGCCGGTCTGGTACTTCACCCCGTTCTACGCCATTCTGGCGGCGATCCCGGATCAGGTGGGTGGTGTGATTGCCATGGGTCTGGCCATCCTGGTGCTGTTTGCCATGCCCTGGATCGATCGGCATCCGGTCAAGTCCATTCGTTATCGCAGCTTCCTTTACAAGGCGCTGCTCATGAGCTTTGCCTTTGGCTTCATTGTCCTTGGGTATCTGGGGCTGAAGCCGGCGACTACGCTCTACAATGAGCTGGCGCTGCGCTTTACCGAGTTCTACTTCATGTTTTTCATCATTTCGTGGGTGTACTCGGAGCCACGGAGCCGTAACTACTATTACGGCGCCTTTGCCATCGTGGTGGCGCTGATTGCGGTAATTGACCTGGTCAGGGATATGGCAGGCATCAGCTGGATTGCACTGTTGATCATGATTGCGGTCACTGCCTTCTTCCTGTTGCTGCCCGCTCATACCCGACTGAATGAATCCAAGCCGGTGCCGGAGAGGTTGACCTCATGATGAGAACAATCAGGAAACTGTCACTGAGTGCGCTGGTGCTGGTCATCGCGGCCGGATCCGGTGCCGTGATCGCGGACGAGGATGCCGTGCGGGAATGGCGCCCCTCCGCGGCGAATAATGACGTGACCAACCTGGCTTCCCTGCAGAGGGGAGCCAGGTACTACATGAATTATTGCCTCGGCTGCCATTCCCTGGAGTACAAGCGCTACCAGCGGATTGCCGATGACCTGGAGCTGCCTGAAGATCTTGCTCTCGAGAATCTGGCCTTTACCGGCGATGAGTTGGCGGACATGGTCAAGATCGCCATGCCACCAGAGGACGCCGAAGACTGGTTTGGCATGGCGGCTCCGGATCTGACCCTGGTGTCCCGGAGTCGTGGCCCGGACTGGATCTACAACTTCCTGCACAGTTTTTATATTGATGACAGGACGGTTGCCGGAACCAATAACCGGATGCTGGACAATGCAGCCATGCCGCATGTCCTGTGGTCCCTTCAGGGACTGCAGAAGGCTCATTATGACGAGGAGGGCAGTTTCGTCGGATTCGAGACGGTGCGGGAAGGCCGCATGAGCCATGAGGAATACGATCGAACCGTGCGGGACATCGTCAATTTCCTGGACTATGTTGGTGAGCCTATCCAGACTGATCGCAAGCGCATCGGTTTCTGGGTGTTGGCCTTTATTGGCGTCTTCACCTTCCTGTCCTATCTGCTCTACAAGGATTACTGGCGCGACGTGAAGTAATGCCGGTATCCGTCAGCCTAGCGAGGGAGAACGTCAAATGGCGGTGGTCGCGAATCGTCGGTCAGTAATGACCCTGTTTTCCCATCCCGATTCCATCGAGAGTCATCGGGTACGTTTTGTGCTGGCGGAAAAAGGGATTAGCCATGACACGGTGGACGTTGAGGAAGGTCGAGTTCCGGAGGACCTGATCGACCTCAACCCATACCAGTCAGTGCCCACTCTGGTGGATCGTGAGCTGGTGCTGCATGGTCCCGCCGTGATCATGGAATACCTGGATGAGCGCTTTCCGCACCCGCCCTTGATGCCGGTTGATCCGGTGGGGCGGGCGCGGGTTCGTCTCTTCGTTTACCAGACGGAACAGGACTGGTACCGCCTGGCGGAAGAGATCGAAACGGGCACGCCAAAGAAGGTGGAAAAGGCCCGCAAGGCCCTGGAAGAGAACGTGATTGCGGCCGACCCCATTTTTTCCCGTGCGGCGCTGGTCGAAGATGAGTTCAGTCTGGCCGATTGCACCGTCGCCCCCGTGCTCTGGCGCCTGGAGCGTTACGGCATCAAGCTGCCGCCTCGGGCCCGGAATCTGCGCAATTATACCGACAGGCTGTTTTCCCGAGGTTCCTTCCGCGATAGTCTGACCCCGCGGGAACGTGACGGCGTTTGACAGCCCTCCGAGTTCCGCTTCATTGTAAGTTCATGATTTCGACACTGGGGGTTTGATGGTCCCGAGGCGACCCTATCTGATTCGTGCCATGCACCAGTGGATGGTGGATAGTGGCGAGACACCCCATCTGCTCGTTGATGCCGAGCATGATGGTGTCATGGTCCCGGTGGACTATGTTCAGAACGGCAAGATTATCCTGAATATCAGCCCCAGCGCGGTGCAGAACCTGCTCCTGGATAATCAGGAGATCAGCTTCAATGCCCGCTTTGGTGGTCAGCCCATGGCCATCGCCTTGCCTCCCTCGGCGGTCCTTGCCATTTACTCCCGGGAATCGGGTCAGGGCATGCTCTTCAATGAGGAAGACGACGGGCCCACCCCCCCTGATGGGGATGACGGGAACGACAAGCCCGGCAAGAAACCCAGCAAAGAGGCGGACAAGGCCCGCCGGCCCAATCTTCGGGTCATCAAGTAGTCACCCTCGAATGCGGCCCCGCCGGGGGAGTAGGCGGGGAAAGAGCAGTCCGCTCCGGGCCTTCCACTCGGCGAACTCGGGGTAGCGCGCCAGAGAGCGATCCTTGCGCCGCATATTGGGCAGCCAGACGACGCTGAAGAACAGCAGCAATATCAGCGGCGGGGCCCAGTGCAGTGGCAGGGTGACGAAACTCCCGTAAATCAGCAGTTCCCCCAGGTAGTTTGGGTTGCGGCTGCGCGCCCATAGCCCATCATTGAGTAGCTTCCCCGGCCGATATTTCATGTGCAAATGCTTTTGCATGTCGGCGCTGAAGTGCAGGAAGACCCCCAGGGCGTAGAGGCCGACGCAAAGCGCCAGTAGCCACGCAGCCGGCTCGATCGCCCGACTCATGAGCAGCCAGGGAGCGATCCAGTAGAGACTCAGGCCCGCCCAAATCACCAGGCCGTAGCCCAGTCCACAGGGCGCCTCCCAGCTGCGATCGCCAAACAGGCGGCTCTTCAATATCCAGAACAGGCCGTAGCTGCCGTGCAGGGCGAGATAGAGCCAGGCCGCTGCCTGATCCCAGGCGCCATGCCAGGCCATCATTGCCAGCACCGCCAGTCCGGTTATGCCCTTGTGGCTGTCAATGAAATGCTTCTGTTTCACGAGGCGCCCTCGGCCTATTCGGGGAATAGCTTGCCGGGATTGAGGATGCCGGCAGGGTCAAACTGTTTCTTGATTTGTTTCATCAGCTCAAGTGCGGCCGGTTCGATTTCCAGCACGACAAACTGTTTCTTGTCGTAGCCGATGCCATGCTCGCCGGACAGGGTTCCGCGCAGGGACAGGACCAGCCGGAATACCTGATCCAGGCATTCATCCACCACCGCCATCTGCTTGGGGTCATCGGGATCCACCAATAGATTGACATGGATGTTGCCGTTGCCGGCATGGCCAAAGTTGACGATGAGAATACCGAAGCGTTCCGACAATGCTTCCAGCCCGCCGATCAGATCCGCCATGCGGGAGACCGGCACAACCACATCTTCATTGATCTTCTTCGGGGCAATCTTGCGCTGGGCCGGCGACAGGGCCTTGCGTGCGGCCCACAGGGCCTTGCGTTCTGCTTCATCCCTGGCGCTGCGCAACTCCCGTAGCCCCGGGCCGGCGGCCGCTTTGGAGACGGCCTGTTCGGCGAGATCCAGCTGCTCGGCCGAGCCATCCACTTCGATCATCAGCATGGCCCCAGCACCTTCCGGCAAGTCGGTCTCGGCATAATCCCGGATCATCTGAATGGCCCGGCCATCGATGAACTCCAGAATACAGGGGGTGAGGGGTTGGGCCATGATCCGGGACACCGCCGCCGCCGCATCGGCCATGCCATCGTAAACCGCGCGCAGGCTGCGGCGCGCCTCCGGCAGGGGGGTGATCCGCAATGTGGCCTGGGTTATCACCCCCAGGGTGCCTTCGGACCCGACCAGCAGTCGGGTGAGGTCATAACCCACGACGCCCTTGGTGGTATGAACCCCCGTGCGCAGAATCTGACCGGCACCGCTGACTGCGGTCAGCCCGAGGATGTTGTCTCTCGGCGTGCCGTATTTCACCGCCCTGGGGCCGGCGGCATTGCAGGCCAGGTTGCCACCCACACTGCAGTAATCCGCCGAGGTGGGGTCAGGGGGCCAGAAGAAACCGTGCCTGGCCAGGGCCCGTTGGAGGTCGCCATTGGTCACCCCGGCTTCAACCACCGCCAGACGATCATCCGGGTTGATCTCGATGATTCGGTCCATGCGTTCCATGGACAGCACCAGGCCCCCCTCGACGGGGACCGCGGCCCCGGCGGTTCCGCTGCCACGACCGCGGCCGACCACAGGCAACCTGAGGTCATGGCAGACCCGGACAAGAGCCGCCACTTCCTCGCTGGATTCGGGAAAGGCCACCGCCTGAGGGCAGACCTGACGGCGGCTGTTGTCATAGCCATAGGCCCAGCAATCCGCCGCTTCGGTCAGCAGTCGATCGGCAGGCAATACGGCTTTGAGTCGTGACTCCGCCTCGGCTGACAGTCGGGTAATGGGGGAGGGCTTTTGGGCCATGTCAGAACAGCCGCTTCAGTCTTCCACGCCCAGCAACTTGCGATCCACCAGGTCACACAGGCAGTGGATGCAGAGCAGGTGGACCTCCTGAATGCGGGCAGTGGAAGCCCCGGGCACGCGGATCTCAATGTCCTCACCACTGAGGGCATCGGCCATGCGTCCCCCGTCCCGCCCGGTGAGGGCAATGACCGTGACCTCGCGTTCGTGGGCGGCATCAATGGCCCGGATGAGGTTGTCCGAATTACCGCTGGTGGAAATCGCCAGCAGCAGGTCGCCCGCCTGACCCAATGCTCGCACCTGCTTGGCGAAGATGTCTTCGTAGCAGTAATCATTGGCAATGGAGGTCAGTGTGGAACTGTCGGTGGTCAGTGCAATGGCGGGCAGGCCGGGGCGTTCCATCTCGAAACGATTGAGCATTTCCGAGGAAAAGTGCTGGGCGTCACCCGCCGAGCCACCATTGCCGCAACTCATGATCTTGTGGTTGCTCATGAGAGCATCCAGCATGCGTTGGGCGCCGCGGGCAATGGGGTCGGCAAGGGCCTCCACCGCTTCCTGCTTGCTGCGGATGCTCTGCTCGAAGTTCAGGCGAATGCGGGCCTGCATGTCCATAGCGTGGGTCTCCGGCTAGATATCGTCCAAGTCGAAAGCGTCCGGCAGCCAGTCAATCCGGGGTGATTCCAGACTGCCATCAATGGCGATGAGATCAAAACGGCCATCACGGTCCGGGCCGCGCGTGGCCATGAAGCATTCCGCGGCCCGGGCCATCAATCGGCGCTTGCGGCGGGAGACGGTTTCGATGCCATCGCCGTAATCATCCTGTTGTCGATGCCTGACTTCCACGAAGACCACCGTGTCACCATCCAGCATCACCAGGTCCAGTTCGGCTCCGGCCAGATGCAGGTTGCGCTCCAGGGGTTGCAGCCCTTTCTGGGCCAGCCACTGTTCCGCGAAAGTCTCCGCCGCCTTGCCCCGTTCCCGACTCATGACGGCATACCTCAGGGGGCTTCCAGGTCAAGGGGCGCCGGCTCCGGGATCTGTGGTTGTTCCTCAATGGGCTCCAGAGGGATGGGCTGTCCGCGTGAAAACATGGCCCAGCCCAATTCACGTTGAACCCGATTGTGCTCGTCCAGGCTCAATACACCGGTCATGGCGGCCAGGGGCGGGCGCAGGGGATCTTCGAAGTTGCTCAGTACCGGGACCAGGCGATAGGCATCGAAACCGAGCGCAAACAGGCGCCCGTGCTGATCAAACAATTCCGGCCAGAGTCCGGATATCCGTTCCCGTTCATCACGGGCCTCCCCTTCCTGGGCGATGGACCAGGGCATATCCGCGAAGCGAATACCGTCCAGGTCCGTGTCCGCCGATTGTCCGGGGCGATAGACATGGGAGCTGGCAAATACGGGGATGCCGATGGCGCGATGGAAGCGAAGCTGGGGCTTGATGAGCGAGGCCTGGCCATCCTGGGAGGCGAGGAAAATCCCGTCAATGTCCTGTCGGCGGCGCGGTTCAAATTCCAGCGATTCCTGAACCACGCCGGCCAGCTCCCGGCGGCGGTCATGGCTGCGATTCAGACCCATCAAGCGCGTGATGCGGTCGGAGAAATCCCGCTGCTGGGGCAGGTAGCTTTCAAAGTCCAGCAGCTCGGCATCCATGTCCGCCAGTGCCTCGCGATAGGCATCCAGCATGCGGTAGCCCCACTCGGTCTCAGGGATCAGGGCAATATTGTGCCGATGGCCTTCGCGTACCATGCGCTGGGCGACCTGGCGTGCTTCGGACTCGGGCCGCAGGCCAAACTGCACCAGGCCGTCAACGCCGCCTTCTTCTTCATCCAGGTAGTTCAGGCCCAGCACCGTCACGGGCCGATCCTCGGCACGTCTAAGCTCGGACAGTGCCGGGCGGGTAAGGGGGCCGATGACAATACCGGCGCCGTCCGCTACCGCTTGCTGATAAACCTCCAGAACACCCTCTGTTTCATCGCCGGTATCGTAAACCCGGACCGCGGGCCGGCGGGTGCCGGGCTGATTGAAATGGGCCGCCAGGAATCCATCGCGCACCGCCTCGGCCGGGGCGGCGAATCGTCCACTCAGGGGCAGTAGCAGGGCAACCCGGTCCGGATAGCGGAAGCGTTCCCGGTGGTCGGCCAGCAGTTGGTCCATGAGTTCGCTTGCCGGATGGTCGCGGTGCAGGGCCTCCCACTCGGCCACCGCGCGGTCAAACTGATCGGGGCGTTGCCAGCTTTGCTGGCCGGCACGGGCCAGGTTGAGCCAGCCGCTGATCAAGGGCCGGCCAGCCGCCTGTTCACGGTCGGGCAGTGATGGCAGAGCCATGAGGCGGTCCCAGATGGTCTGCAGGGCTGCAAGTCGGTCGTCCCCGCCCAGGAGGTCCGCTCGGCGCTGCAGGTCAGCGATGCCGGCGACGGCATCCTCAAGGCGGAAGCGGGCCTCGCCCCTGACCGCCAGGAGCTCGGGGGCGACGGCCCGTGGAATGCCTTCCTCGCGCACGTCGATGCGGGCCAGGGCCTCCTGTGGCCGATTATCCATCAGATCAGCACGGGCCAGGGTGACCGCCAGGCGAAACCGTTCCTCACGGGGCAGCTCGGCCGGGACCAGGCTGCCGCCAATGCCCCGGGCCCGATCGGTTTCGCCGGCTTCAATCCAGGCCTCCATGGCCTGGAATAGCCACTTCGGCCGCTCCGCGTCCGGGACGCTGGCCGCGATTTCCTGATAAATGGACGCCGCCGCTTCCGGGTCGCCGGTATCCCGCATCAACTCGGCACTGTCGGCCATGAGTTCGATTTCGGTCTCCGGCAGCGGTTCGCGCTCCACCGGCGTGGGCGCGCAGGACCAGAGCAGCAGCGCTGCCAGCAACAGGCCGGCGGGGCGCAGAATGGCTGCAGTTTGCGGGGGGCTTGGCTTATGCTGTGCGCTTGTCATCATGCTTGCGTGCTCGGCGGCGTCCTGATTGCAAGGGGTGGGAGCTAAGTGCCTTATCTTATCAGGCCGGACCACCGGATACCGCCTGTTTGCGACAGGCTGTCGACTTGCCATTCCCCGGGGAGGTTGTTTCTTGTCTGATAGCGGAAAGCTTTACGTGGTCGCCACGCCCATCGGCAATCTGTCTGATGCCTCGCCCCGCATGCGGGAGGTGCTTGCCAGCGTGGACCGGATTGCCTGTGAGGACACCCGCCATGCCCGGCGCCTGCTCTCCCGCTTTGGTATTCGCGGGCAGCTGATTTCCCTGCATGAGCACAACGAGAATGCGCGGGTGGAAGGCCTGATCGAGGCACTGCGCGGGGGCGAGAGCCTGGCTCTGATCTCCGATGCCGGCACGCCGCTGCTCAGTGATCCGGGTTTTCCGCTGGTTCGCGCGGCGGTGGCTGCCGGCATTGATCTTTGCCCCATCCCCGGCCCAAACGCCGCCATCGCGGCCCTTTCCGTGTCCGGATTGCCGCCGGAGCCGTTCCGCTTTCTGGGTTTTCCGCCTCGCCAGACAACGGCGAGGGCACGCTATTTCCAGTCCCTGTCGGCGGCGACGGAGACATTGATCTTTTATGAATCCGTTCACCGACTGGCGGGATCACTGGAGGCCATGTCGAAGGCCTTCGGGCCGGATCGCCCGGCCTTCCTTGGCCGGGAAATCAGCAAGCTGCATGAGCAGCTCAGGCATGGCACCCTGTCCGAGCTGTTGGCATGGGCCAGGCAATCTTCGCAGGCCCGCAAGGGTGAGCTTGTACTGATCGTGGGCGGGGCAGCCGCGGACTCGGCAGACGCCGAGCAGAGCGAAGTGGATGCCTGGTTGCGGGCACTGTCTGGCCGCTTGCCGCCACGGGAGGCGGCCCGGGTGGCCGCCGAGGTCAGTGGCCTGCCACGCAACCGGCTTTACAAGCGGCTTTTGGCCATCCAGTCAGACAGTGATGGTTCCAGCGGCGAGAAGGGAAACTGAGGTGTCGACATCAATGCAGCTCGATCAGGCGTTGGCAAGGGAGAAGCAGGGTGATCCCCAGGCTGCCTATGAGGCGATTCGTCGACTGACATCGGCCGGCAACAACGATCCACTGGTGCTGCTGCACGGTGGCCGCCTGGCAATGGCCCTTTGTCGCCACACTGAAAGCCTCGATCTGTTGGGGCGAGCAGCCGCCTGTGATCTTGACCCAAGGCAGCGCCTGGATCTCTCCACGCTTTACTTCATGCAGGATTGTTTTGGGCCGGCAATCGCGCAGGCAAGAATTGCGACCGAGCAATCCCCGGGAGACCGACAGGCCTGGGGGCATCTGGCCCGTCTGGCCGTGGAAGGTCGGGATCCCGAAACGGCACGCCAGGCTTGTTTGCATCTGTTGTCGCACAATGCCGGTGATGCCACGGCGGCCGTCCAGTTGGCCTCCCTCGACGCGCAGGCGGGAGACTTTGAGCAGGCCGAGCGCCGTTATCGCGCCGTACTGGAAGCCGAGCCCCATCGAAGTGGGGCCATCGCCGGCCTGGTCAAGTGCCGGCGCTTCGAGCCTGGGGAAGATATCCTGGACTGGATCGAGCGGGCCGATGTCCCGGGGCAGAAGAATCCCGATCGTGCCCGGCTGCATTTTGCCCGTGCCAAGGTTTTCAATGACTGGCGCGATTACGATGCCGCCTGGCAAGCGGCTCGCGAAGCCAACGGCCTCAAGCGTCGCCTGGCCGGCCATGATCGGCGGGCGGTGGAGGCGCAGAAGGACCTGGTCCTGGCATCCGCGCGCCAGGCCCTGGCCGACGGTCGTCGCAGCGATCGATCCGAAGCCCCCCTGCTGATCGTTGGCATGCCGCGCAGTGGCACCACGCTGGTGGAGCAGATGCTGGCGGACAATCCCCGCTTTTATCCCGGCGGTGAGGTCCCCGCCTTTGAACGGACCATGGCCAGGATTCCCCAGGGGCAAACGGTGTTTCAGGCCTTGCAGCGGGGCCAGGATTTTGACCTGGATGCCTTCGCCGAGGCCTATCTGGAATACTTTCGTGGATTCATCAATTTCTCCGGGGAGCGTATCATCAACAAGGTGCCGACCAATTTCTTTTACATCGGCCTGTTTCTGCTCCTCTTTCCCCGGGGGCATGTGGTGAACCTGCGCCGCCACCCTCTGGATGTGGCGGTATCCATCTATTTCGAGAACTTCGCCGAGCGATTCGCCTATACCACGGATCTGGACGATATCTTCCATTTTCGTGCTCTGTATGAAGACCTGATGGCCCAATGGCGGACCCTGTTTCCGGATCGCATCCTGGACCTGGATTACGAGGCCCTGGTGACAGATCCCGAGGGGCAAGGTCGTGAGTTGCGTGATTTCCTGGGGGTGAGCGGGGATTCGGGGCCAGGCCATGAATCCAGTCGCAACCGTGTCGAGACCCCCAGTGTCTGGCAGGTCCGCCAGCCGTTCTACCGCCATGCGGTGGCGCGCTGGCGCCGCTATGAGAAATGGTTGGCCGATTATCAGGATTGGGCTTGAACCGCCGGGGTGATTCGGTGTCCAATGCGCCTGGAGTCGGCCGGGCGGTCGCGGCGAATCGGATCTGATCCGATCCGCGGAGGAAAGTCCGGGCTCCGCAGGGCAGGGTGCCAGGTAACGCCTGGGGGGCGTGAGCCCACGGAAAGTGCCACAGAAAACAGACCGCCGATGGCCCCTCGGGGCACAGGCAAGGGTGAAAAGGTGCGGTAAGAGCGCACCGCGCGGCTGGCAACAGCTCGCGGCACGGTAAACCCCACCCGGAGCAAGGCCAAATAGGGGAGCGAGCGCTTCGGTGCGCAACGTGCGGCCCGCACGGGTTCCCGGGTAGGCTGCTTGAGGCGGACGGTGACGTCCGACCCAGAGGAATGACCGTCCTCGACAGAACCCGGCTTACAGGCCGACTCTTGCTATCCGCCGAGAAAGGCCGCTTCCCAGGGGAGGCGGCCTTTTTTGTGCTCACCCGTCACTGACCATTCCTGTCGACACTCTTCCAATCCCGCCTGAACTAGTCCCCGTAAGTGACTGATTTTTCGCTCCATGATGGACGTGGGTTAAGGGTGGGAAATTGCCGTAACTATTTGACTGGCGGTGGGATTTTTCCTTGACAGTAGGTAGAAACGCTACCTATAGTGTCATGAAGTGGTGAAAAGTGGGGAAAAATGGGGCAAGGGCCCCGACCCGAATTCACCTCTCGCCGGCGCGATCCTGACTCGAATCCAACAGGACCCGATTCAGATAGTCCCGGTCAGACACTCACTCGTAACGCAGGGAGCAAGGCGGCACGGTGTTCAGAGGCGTCAACAATATTGCGCTGGATACCAAGGGACGGATGGCCATTCCGTCCCGGTATCGAGAGCATCTGCGGGCAGAGCACGAGGGGCAACTCGTGGTCACCGTGGATCGTGATGCCTGTTTGCTGATTTATCCCTTGTCGGAGTGGGAGGAGATCGAGCGCAAGCTCAATCGTCTGCCCAGTTTCAATCGCCAGGCTCGCCGCCTTCAACGTCTGCTGGTCGGGCATGCCACCGAGGTGGAAATGGATGGCCATGGTCGCGTGCTTCTGCCCGGGCCGCTGCGGGAATTCGCGGGACTGGAAAAGAAAGTGGTCATGATCGGCCAGGGCAACAAGTTCGAGCTTTGGGATGAGGCGCGCTGGAAGGAGCAGCGCGAGGCCTGGATGCAGGAGGAGCTGGACGACGAGAACCTGGAGCTGCCAGCCGAACTCGAATCCCTGTCCCTGTGACGGTGGGTGCTGGATCGGATGGGCGAAACCGCTCCGCGGGAGCGGTGGAGGCGAGGCATATGCCGCCAAGGCAAGCAGTCAGCCAAGATCACCTGCCGGTGTTGGCGCAAGCCGCTGTCGACGCCCTGGCCCTCCGTCCCGGGGGTATTTACGTGGATGGTACCTACGGCCGGGGTGGGCATGCGGCCTTGTTGCAGACCAGCCTGGGTGAGGGTGGTCGCTTGGTCCTGATTGACCAGGACCCGGAAGCGATCGCCCATGCACGCGAAAATTTTGCGGATGACGACCGGGTCTCCATTCACCATCGATCCTTTGCCGAGATGGGCGAGCTTGTCGCTGAGCTTGGTCTCGATGGGCGGGTGGATGGCGTTTTGCTGGATATCGGCGTGTCATCGCCGCAGTTGGACGATCCGGCGCGGGGCTTCGCCTTTTCCGCCGGCGGTCCCCTGGACATGCGCATGAATCCGGACAGCGGGGAGAGTGCAGCCGATTGGCTGGCGCGGGCCGAGGAAAAGGAAATTGCCAGGGTCCTGCGGGTCTATGGCGAGGAACGTTTCGCGAAACGAATTGCCCGCGCCATTGTTGCCCAGCGGGCCGAGGCACCGATTGAGGATACGGCCAGGCTGGCGGAAATCATTCGCGCCGCCGTGCCCTCGGCCCCGCCCGGACGCCATCCGGCAACCCGCAGTTTCCAGGCCATCCGGATCCAAATCAATCGGGAGCTGGAAGCCCTGGACCAGGTGTTGGCCCAGTTGCCGGATATTGTCGCGCCGGGTGGTCGAATTGCAGTGATCAGTTTTCATTCTCTTGAGGACCGCCGGGTCAAACAGTTCATTCGCGGCGGCAGTGACGGGCCCAAGGTGGTGGCGGGTGTGCCCCTGCCCGAGGCCGCACCGCCGCCCTTCCGTGCCATCGGACGGGCGCAGCGGGCCGAGGCCGACGAGCTGGATCGCAACCCCCGTGCTCGTAGCGCGGTGTTGCGGGTCGCGGAGCGTCGCCCGTGAGCCTGCGAGGTGCCATTGCGGTGGTGGTGATGCTGCTGTTGCTCAGTGCCATCAGTCTGGTCTGGACGAGGCACGAGGGGCGGGTGCTGTTTGTGGAGCTGCAGGCCCTGGAAGCGGAAAGGGATGAACTCAATGTGGACTGGGGGCGCTTGCAGCTGGAACAGAGCGCCTGGGCCACCAAGGGACGAATCGAGCGGCTTGCCCGGGATGAGCTGGAGATGCGGCGGCCAGTGGATGTGGAAGTGGTGTTGGTGGAACCATGAAAAAACGCGAGCAACAAGAAGGGCGATGGCGCCGGGGAGCGGTTCTCACCGCATTCCTCCTGGCAGGCTTCGCCTTGCTCGCTCGAGCGGTGGAGCTGCAGGTGGTGGACCGGGATTTCCTCCAGGATCAGGGCCAGGCCCGTCACATGCGGGTGGTGGAGGTCCCCGCTCACCGCGGCATGATCACCGACCGACACGGTGAGCCCATGGCGGTGAGTACCCCGGTGGACTCCCTCTGGGCTCACCCCGGTGAATTGCTGGCGGCGGGAGAGCGCCTGGACGAACTGGCCCAGGCCCTGGATCTGTCGCCCAATCGTCTGCGCATGCGGCTTGAAGCCCGACTGAATCGTGAATTCTTTTACCTGCGTCGCCACCTCGCCCCGGAAGAGGCCGAGGCAGTGATCAGTCTTGGCATTCCCGGCGTCTATAGCCAGCGCGAGTACCGTCGTTTCTATCCTGCCGGCGAGGTGGCCGCCCATGTGCTGGGCTTCACCAATATTGACGACCAGGGTCAGGAAGGTCTCGAGCTGGCTTTTGATGGCTGGTTGCAAGGCAAGCCGGGTGCCAAGCGCGTGATGCGCGATCGCCTTGGCCGGGTGATTGCGGACGTGGAGAATATTCGCTCGCCACGGCCGGGTGCGGATCTGGTTACCAGTATCGATCTTCGATTGCAGTACGTGGCCTACCGGGAATTGAAGGCTGCGGTGCGGGAGCACGGCGCCGACTCCGGTGCCATTGTCTTGATGGATCCGCGCAGCGGGGAAGTGCTGGCCATGGCCAGCCAGCCCGGTTACAACCCCAATAGCCGCAGCAATGTTTCTCCTGCCCAGATGCGGAACCGAGCGGCTCTGGATCTGATCGAACCCGGGTCGGCGATCAAACCCTTCGTCATGGCCGCCGCCCTGGAATCCGGGGATATTCGCTCCGACGCTCGATTCGACACCAGCCCCGGCCAGATGCGGGTGGCTGGCCATACGGTCCGTGATATTCGCGACTACGGTGAGCTGGATCTCACCGGGATCATGCAGAAGTCCAGCAACATCGGGGCGACCAAGATTGCCCTGAAAACCGAGCCGGAAGCCCTGTGGCGCACTCTGACCCGTTTCGGCATCGGTGAACTGACCACCAGCGCCTTCCCTGGCGAGGCCCCCGGTCGCATCCGGCATTGGCAGGAATGGCGCGACATCGGCCGGGTGACCCTGTCCTATGGTTATGGCCTCTCCACGACCGCACTGCAATTGGCCCAGGCCTATGCCGCCCTGGCCAATGAGGGGCAAATGCCTGAGGCAAGCCTGCTGCATCGGGAGAATACGCCGTCACCCCGGCGGGTAATTTCGGCCGGACTGGCGGCAGAGCTGATGGCCATGATGGAGGCCGTGACCGAGCCCGGTGGCACCGGGCTGCGCGCTCGTGTTGATGGTTATCGGGTCGCTGGCAAGACCGGAACGGTGAAGCGCAGCGGACCCGGCGGCTACGCCGACGACGAGTATCAATCCGTCTTTGTCGGCGCCATTCCCGCGTCCCGGCCCCGCCTGGTGGGCGTGGTCATGATCGACAACCCACGCGGTGAGGAATTCTATGGCGGTGCCGTCGCCGGGCCGGTGTTCAGCCAGGTGATGAGCGACGCCATGCGCTTGCTGGATGTGCCCCGTGATCGAGTGGAAGCCGGCATGGAAAGCGTCATCCTGCGGGCGGGGGGTGACTCATGATGGCCGCCGAGCAGCTACAAGCGGTGACCCTGGCCGAGCTGTTGAGTGGCCTGGCCGACCCCGGCCAGCATGCCCACTGGGTGCCCATGGGCTTGAGTCTGGACAGTCGCCAGCTTGAGCCTGGGGGCCTGTTTCTGGCCTGTGCCGGTGTCTCCGGGCGGCATGGCATTGATCATGTCGAGGAGGCGGTGGCGCGGGGTGCCGGCCTGGTCCTGTTCGAGCCCGCCGGGAATCGTCAGCCACCCAGTTTGTCGGTGCCGCTGATCCCGGTTCCGGGCCTGTCCCGTCACGCCAGTCTGATCGCGGCTCGCTACTTTGGTGATCCCTCCCGCTCACTGGCAGTCATCGGGGTGACCGGAACCAATGGCAAAAGCTCCATGGTTCAGCTGATGGCGGCGACCCTGGAAGCCCTTCAGATGCCTGCGGCCAGTCTTGGCACCCTGGGTGTCGGCCGGCCCGGCGCGCTCGCGGTCGCCAGCCACACCACGGCCGATGCGGTGAGTCTGCAGGCGCACCTGGCCAATCTCCGGGATCAAGGGGTACGCCATGTGGCCATGGAGGTCTCTTCCCATGGCCTGGCCCAGCACCGGGTTGCGGCAGTCAATTTTCGCGGCGCCATTTTCAGCAACCTCAGCCACGATCACCTGGACTACCACGGCAGTGAAAGCGCCTACGCGGAGGCCAAGCAGGGGCTGTTCCGCCATCCCGGTCTGTCCTGGGCGGTGATCAATGGCGATGACTACTGGGCTGACTACATGGTCTCGGCCCTGGCGCCGGGGGTGAGGCGCCTGTTCTTCAGCCAGCAGGTGCTCGCGGCCGAGGCCGGGGATGCCTTGCAGTATGAGGCGCACCCCCACTCGCAGGGCCTGAAGATTGTCATTCGCGGCAGCCTGGGCGAGGCCGAGATTGACTCCTCCTGGCTGGGTCGTTTCAACGCCGCCAACATTGCCGCGGTATTCGCCGCCCTGCGCCTGGAAGGGGTGGCCAGCGCACCGCTGGCCGAGGCGCTGTCCCGTGTCCCGCCGGTACCGGGTCGAATGGAGCGATTTGGCGGTGGTCGCCAGCCGCTGCTGGTGGTGGATTATGCCCACACCCCCGATGCCCTGGCCAAGGCCCTGGAGGCCCTGCGGGAGCATCTGCGCGGCCGCCTGTGGTGCGTGTTCGGCTGCGGCGGTGACCGCGACCGGGCCAAGCGCCCACAGATGGGCCGGATTGCGGCTCAGCTTGCCGACGAGGTGATCGTCACCGACGACAACCCCCGCGGCGAAGCGGGTGAGCAGATCGTGGCCGATATCCTGCGTGGCACTGGCCGCGCCGGGCGAGTCTGTCGGGATCGAGCGGAGGCCATCAAGGAGGCCTGGTCGCGAGCCCGTCCCGGCGACATCGTGCTGGTGGCCGGCAAGGGCCATGAAAGCGTTCAGATCGTGGGTGATCAGGCCCATCCCTTCAGCGACCGTGAGCTGGCCCGAGATCTGGCCGGGGAGGAAAGATCATGAGCCGATGGACCCTGGCAATGCTGGCCGAGCAGACGGGTGGGCGCCTGCATGGCGATGACCTGGCCTTCGATCGGGTCTGCACCGACAGCCGCAGCCTCCAGGCCGGCGACCTCTTTGTCGCCATTGCCGGGCCAAACTTCGACGGACACGATTTCGCTTCCCACGCCCTTCAAGAGGGCGCCTGCGCGGTGCTGGTTTCCCGCCATCTATCGGCGTTGGGTGGGCCGCAAGTGGTGGTGGAGGACACTGTGGCTGCCCTGGGGCGCTTTGCCGCCTGGTGGCGACAAACCTTGCAGGGGCCCCTGGTGGGCGTGACCGGCTCCAATGGCAAGACCACGGTGCGCAGCCTGATCGCCGCGGTTCTGGAAGCCCAGTGGCCGGGCAAGATTCTGGCGACCCAGGGCAACTTCAATAATGAGATTGGTCTGCCCCTGACCCTGCTGCGCCTGCGACCGGAGGATCGTGCCGCGGTGGTCGAGATGGGGGCGAACCATCACGGCGAGATTGCCCGCTTGGCAGCTATTGCACAGCCGGACCTGGGCCTGATTACCAACGCCGGGCCCGCCCATCTGGAAGGCTTCGGCGATCTGGACGGTGTGGCTCGAGCCAAGGGAGAGCTGATTGCCGGCCTGCCGGCTCACGGTACTGCCCTGCTCAATGCCGACGATCCCCGGGTCCCGGTCTGGCGTGAGCTGGCCGGCGACCGTCCGCGACTGGAGTTCGGCCTCCATCGGGGTGATGTCCATATCGAAGGCGAGGCGGCATTGGACGAGCAGGGCATTCGTGCCCAGGTCGCCACGCCGGCCGGCGCCCTCGATCTGAATCTGGCCCTGCCGGGGCGGCACAACCTGCAAAATGCCCTGGCCGCCATCTGCGCGACCGTCGCCATGGACGTGCCGCCGGCCGTCATTGCCCGCGGTCTGGCGGCAGTCCGCCCCGAGCCCGGCCGGCTTCAGCCGCTGTCGGGTGTCAACGGCAGCCTGCTGGTCAATGACTGTTACAACGCCAACCCGGGCTCCCTGGCGGTAGCCCTGGAGTGGCTGCAGCAACGGCCCGTACCCCGCTGGGTGGTGCTCGGCGACATGGGCGAGCTGGGGCTGGGGGCGGCCGAGGCTCATCGTCAGGCCGGTCACCTGATTCGCGAGGCCGGCGTGGAAAGGCTGTTCTGTATCGGTCACCTCGCCGCCGAGGCCGCGGCCGCCTTCGGCGCCGGGGCCGAGCTGTATGCCCGGGTTGATCGTTTGGTGGAGATTCTCCGCCAGGAACTGCGCGAGGACGTGACCCTGTTGGTCAAGGGGTCACGTGCCATGGGATTGGAGCGGCTGATTGACAGCCTCCGGGACCGTCCGGCGCTCATGACCGGGAGGGGAGGCTGAGATGCTGCTTTGGCTGACTGAATATCTGACCCAGTTCCACACTGGATTCTCTGTATTCCAGTATCTGACCATGCGCGCCATTCTCGGGGTGCTGACGGCGCTGGCCTTCTGTTTTGTGGTGGGGCCGGCCATGATTCGACACCTGAGCCGCTACCAGATTGGTCAGCAGGTTCGCGACGACGGGCCCCAGAGCCACCTGGTCAAGGCCGGTACGCCCACCATGGGTGGAGCGCTGATTCTTCTGGCCGTGACGGTCAGCACCCTGTTGTGGGCGGACCTTGAGAACCGCTATACCTGGGTCCTGATCGGGGTCACGCTGGCATTTGGTGCCATCGGCTGGGTGGATGACTGGCGCAAGCTGGCACTTGGAAATTCCAAGGGCCTGTCCGCTCGAAGCAAGATTTTCTGGCAGTCCCTGGCTGCCCTGGCCACGGCTGGTTTTCTTTATTTCACCGCTCCGGCGGGGAATGGCCCCGAGACATCGCTGCTCATTCCCTTCCTCAAGGATGTCCTCATCCCCCTGGGCGGCCTGTATGTCCTGCTGGCCTATTTCGTGATCGTCGGTACCAGCAATGCGGTCAATCTCACCGACGGCCTGGATGGCCTGGCCATCCTGCCGGCCGTGATGGTGGCCGGGGGGTTGGGGATCTTCGGTTATGCCTCCGGTCACCTGGTGTTCGCCGACTACCTGGGGATTCCCTTCATCCCCGGGGCCGGTGAGGTGGTGGTCTTCTGTGCCGCAATGGTGGGCGCCGGTCTGGGCTTTCTGTGGTTCAACACCCATCCGGCCCAGGTATTCATGGGGGATGTCGGGGCGCTGTCCCTGGGCGCTGCCCTGGGCACGCTGGCAGTGATTACCCGTCAGGAAATCATTCTCGTGATCATGGGCGGGGTATTCGTGGTGGAAACCCTGTCGGTGATTGTGCAGGTCACATCTTACAAGTTGACCGGGCGGCGCGTATTCCGGATGGCGCCGCTGCATCACCATTTCGAACTGAAGGGCTGGCCCGAGCCCCGGGTGATCGTGCGCTTCTGGATCATCACCGTGATTCTGGTGTTGATCGGTCTTTCCAGTCTCAAGCTGCGGTAGGAGTGTAGCGCTAGATGGCGGCAATCGCGGACAAACAGCCACGGCAAAATCTGGTGATCGGCCTCGGCCGCACCGGGCTGTCGCTGGTTCGTCATCTGCTCGCCCGGGGCGAGTCGGTGGCGGTGGTGGACAGCCGTGTCCGGCCGCCCATGCTGGAGCGTCTGAACCGCGAGTATCCCGCCGCTGACTGGCAGGGCGCGATTCCCGATCAGCCGCCGACAGGCTGTGAGCGCATCCTGCTTTCCCCCGGCGTAGCCGCCGATCTTCCCCTGTTGCAACAGGCTCGGGCTCAGGGTCTTGAAGTCATTGGCGATGTGGAACTGTTCGCTCGTCATCACCAGGCCCCGTTGGTCGCGGTCACGGGCTCCAATGGCAAGAGCACCGTGGTCAGCCTGATCGCTCATCTGGCCGGTGGTGAGGCGGCCGGCGTATTTGCCGGTGGCAACCTGGGCCAGCCTGCACTGGATCTGCTGGCCAGCGAGCCGAAGCTCTGTGTGCTGGAGCTGTCCAGTTTTCAGCTTGAGAGCACCAGCAGTCTGGATGCCCGGGTCGGCGTGGTGCTGAACGTCAGCGAAGACCATCTGGACCGCCATGGCGACATGGACCAATACACCGCCGCCAAGGCCCGCCTGGTGGGCCAATCCCGTACCCTGGTGCTGAACCGGGATGACCCGCGGGTCGCGGCCATGGCCGGCGATGCGTCCTCGGTGGTCTGGTTCGGCGCCGGCCAACCCAGGGGCGAGACCGAGTATGGCCTGCTTGAGGCGGATGATGGCCTCTGGCTGGTTCGCGGTGAACGCCGCCTGGTGGCCGCAGACCGTCTGCCCCTGGCGGGCCGTCACAATCAGCTCAATCTGCTGGCAGCACTGGCCACCCTGGAACTGCTTGGCTATGCGATGGACGAGGTTCTGGCCAGGCTGGAGACCTTCTCCGGCCTGCCGCACCGAATGCAGACCGTCCCCAGCCGTGACGGCCGGCGCTGGATCAACGATTCCAAGGCCACCAACCTCGGTGCCACCCTGGCCGCCCTGGCCGGCCTGGATGCCCCTGTCGTGCTGATCGCGGGTGGGCAGCCCAAGGGGCAGGATTTTGCGCCCCTGGGCCCGGCCCTGGCCCGTTCGGCACGGGGCTTGGTAGTGATCGGCGAGGCCGCCGACCAGCTCAGCGCCGTGGCTCCCACGGATCTGCCGCTGCGTCGGGCCGCCGACATGCCGGCGGCGGTGAGCGCTGCCGCCGAGATGGCGCATGAGGGTGATGTGATCCTGTTGTCCCCCGCCTGTGCCAGCTTCGATCAGTTCCGTGATTTCGCCGCGCGGGGACAAGCCTTCGAGCAAGCCGTTCAGGCTCGGGAGGTGCGGGCATGAGCGTGGCAGTGACCGATCAGCGCTGGTTGTATCGAATTGGTCACGGCCTGGATGGCCGGCTGCTGGCCGTTGCCGCTGCCCTGGTCATGATCGGCCTGATTGCCGTGGCGTCCGCCAGCATTTCCATTGCCGATCGCAACCTGGGTGATCCCTTCTACTATCTTCGCCGTCAAGGTGCCTTTCTGGGGCTGGCCTTGATCGGCGGTTTCATCATCTATCAGATTCCCCTGCGGCTCTGGGCGCGTTCGGGCCTGGCGCTGATGCTGCTGGCCTTTTTCCTGCTCTTGCTGGTGCTGGTGCCCGGCCTGGGCAAAGAGGTCAACGGCGCCATGCGCTGGATTGCGGTGGGCCCCTTCCACCTGCAGGTCTCCGAGCCGGCCCGCATTCTTCTGCTGCTTTATGTGGCCGGCTACATGGTGCGGCGCCAGCAGGAACTCAGTGAGCGATTCGCCGGTTTCTTCAAGCCGGTACTGGTTGTCGGCCTGGCCTGCTTCCTGCTCCTGCTGCAGCCGGACTTCGGTGCCGCCATTGTCCTGCTGGTCACTGTCCTGACCCTGCTGTTTCTTGGCGGCGTGCGCATTCGGGATTTCAGTTTTCTGGGTGGTGCAGGGGCCATGGTCATGGCCGGGCTGGCCTTTTCCTCACCCTATCGGGTGGAGCGCATGACCACCTTCCTCAATCCCTGGGCCGACCCCTTCAACAGCGGTTTTCAGCTGACCCAGTCCCTGATTGCCATCGGCCGGGGGGAATGGTGGGGCGTGGGCCTTGGCGGCAGCGTGCAGAAGCTGTTCTACCTGCCCGAAGCCCACACCGATTTCATCTTCGCGGTCCTGTTCGAGGAAGTGGGCCTGATCGGCATCCTGGTGCTCATGGGGCTGTTCGCCTATCTGGTCTGGCGCTGCTTTCGCATTGGCTCACTGGCCTGGCAACAGGGGCAGCTCTTCGGTGCCTATGTTGCCTGGGGTATCGCCATCTGGCTGGCGGTACAGACCGGTATCAACATGGGCGTGAACATGGGCCTGCTGCCCACCAAGGGGCTGACCTTGCCTCTGATCAGCTACGGCGGCTCCAGCCTGCTGGTCACCGTGGGTGCCCTGGCTCTGGTGCTGCGCGTTTCGCGGGAGCTGACACCGGTGAGCAACCGGCGTCGGCAAAGCCGCGGGGAGGTGCGGGCATGAGTCGAGGGCATATCGTGATCATGGCCGGCGGCACCGGCGGCCATGTCTTTCCCGGGCTGGCAGTGGCCGATTGTCTCCGTGAGCGTGGCTGGGAGGTCAGTTGGCTGGGCACCCGTGCCGGTCTGGAGGCCAGTGTGGTGCCGGATCGGGAGATTGAACTGGATTGCATCCAGGTCAGTGGCATCCGGGGGCGTGGGCTCCTGGGCTGGCTGTTGCTGCCCTTGCGTCTGAGCCGGGCCGTTTGGCAGGCCCTGCGGGTGCTGCGTCGCCGACGCCCCGACATGGTTTTGGGCATGGGCGGTTTTGCCAGCGGACCGGGTGGACTGGCTGCCCGCCTGCTGCGGGTGCCGCTGGTGATTCACGAGCAGAATGCCATCGCCGGCTTGACCAATCGTGTCCTGGCCCATTTCGCCCAGCGTGTGCTGTGTGGTTTTCCGGGCAGCTTCCCGGACAAGGTGGGCGCTGAAACGGTGGGCAATCCGGTTCGTCGGGCGGTGACTCAAACGACCCCGCCGGAGCGCCGCTTGCCCGGGCGAAGCGGCCCCATCCGCGTCCTGATCGTGGGCGGTTCCCGGGGGGCACGGGCACTCAATCAGCATGTGCCGGCTGCCCTGGCCGCGCACGGTGGCGATGTCGCCCTTGCGGTTCGTCACCAATGTGGTCGGGGCTGGGAAGGGGAGACCCGTGAGCACTGGCAAGCGCTGGGGGGCGAGGCGGAAGTCCTGCCCTTCATTGATGACATGGCGGAAGCCTGGGCCTGGGCAGATCTGGCCATCTGCCGGAGCGGGGCGCTGACTGTTTCCGAGTTGGCCGCTGCGGGCGTGGCTTCGATCCTGATTCCCTTCCCGGCGGCGGTGGATGACCATCAGACCGCCAATGCCGAGTTTCTGGAAGCGTCTCGGGCCGCCCGCCTGCTGCCCCAGGATCGTCTGGAGGCCGGTGAATTGAAGGAATTGCTGGAACCCTTGCTGGGGAATCGTTCACAACTGCTGGAGATGGCCAAGCGGGCGCGTCTGATGGCGCGGCCCGATGCCGACCAGGTGGTGGCCGATGCCTGCGAAGCCGTGGCCGCAGAGCGCCGGGGAGGTGGGGCATGAGTGACCGCATGCATCGTATCCATCACATTCACATGGTGGGCATTGGCGGCACCGGCATGAGCGGGATTGCCGAGGTGCTGAATACCATTGGATATGCGGTCAGCGGCTCCGATCTGCGTGATTCGGCCGTCACCCGGCGACTGGCCGAACTGGGCATTCGGGTCTTCCGTGGTCATGACGCCGCCCATGTCAAAGATGTCGATGTGGTGGTCATTTCTTCGGCGGTGGCCGACGACAACCCGGAAGTTCAGGCCGCCCGTGATGCACGCATCCCGGTGGTGCCGCGGGCGGAGATGCTGGCCGAGTTGATGCGCTTCCGGCGTGCGGTGGCGGTTGCCGGCACCCACGGCAAGACCACCACGACGAGCCTGATTGCCAGTCTGCTGGGCGAGGGTGGCCTGGATCCCACTTTCGTGATTGGCGGCCGGCTCAACAGTGCCGGCGCCAATGCCCGTCTGGGCGGCGGCCGCTGGCTGGTGGCCGAGGCGGACGAGAGTGATGCCAGTTTCCTGCACCTGCAGCCGATCATGGCCGTGGTCACCAATATCGATGCCGATCACCTGGAGACCTATGAGGGTGACTACCGGCGCTTGCGCGAGGCCTTCGTGCAGTTCCTGCACAATCTGCCCTTTTATGGTCTGGCCGTGGTCTGCGTGGATGATCCGGGTGTCCGGGAGATCTTGCCCGAGGTCAACCGTTCCCTGATCAGCTATGGCACCGCCGAGGATGCCGACGTGCGTGGCTTCGATTACCGGCCGGAGGGTGCGGGCAGCCACTTCAAGGTCGCCTTTGCCGATGGCGGCACCCTGTCGGTACGTCTCAACCTGCCGGGCCGACATAACTATCTCAATGCCCTGGCCGCAATCGCGGTTGCCCGCGAGCTGGAGATCTCGGAGGAGGCCATCCGCGATGCCCTTGATCACTTTCAGGGCATCGGGCGTCGCTTCCAGGTTCAGGGCGAGATCGGGGCTGCTGGCGGCACGGCGCTGTTGGTGGACGATTACGGCCATCACCCCAGTG
Organism: Natronospira elongata; assembly: GCF_034931365.1. NCBI lineage: Bacteria > Pseudomonadati > Pseudomonadota > Gammaproteobacteria > Natronospirales > Natronospiraceae > Natronospira > Natronospira elongata. The sequence continues at coordinate 84,348 of NZ_JAYGII010000004.1, read as the reverse complement.
AATTGCGGGCAACCCTGTCAGCGGCTCGTGAGGGCTGGCCGGAGCGCCGCCTGGTGCTGGTCTTTCAGCCCCATCGTTACAGCCGAACCCGGGACCTGTTCGAGGATTTCAGCGAAGTGCTCTCGGAGGCCGACGTCCTGGTCCTGACCGAGGTCTATGCCGCCGGCGAGGTGCCGGTGCCGGGCGCGGATGGTCGCAGCCTGGCTCGCAGCGTGCGGGCGCGAGGCAAGGTCGATCCGGTGTTTGTCTCCGCCAGCGAGGACTTGGCGGCGGAGCTGGCCGATACCCTGGCCGGTGTCCTCCAGGACGGTGATCTGGTCCTCACCATGGGGGCCGGGGACATTGGCGCCATTTCGGCGGCGCTGCCGGGACGACTGCCGGCAGAACAGCAGGGAGGCGCTGATGGAAAATCATGAGCTGATCAAGCGCCTGGGCCGCGTCGCCGTTCTGCTGGGTGGCGATTCAGCGGAGCGGCCGGTGTCGCTCAAGAGCGGCAAGGCCGTGCTGCAGGCCCTGCGCCAGGCGGGTGTGAATGCCGAACCGCTGGATCCGGCGGAGGAGGGCCTGGTGCGCCTGGCCGCCGGCCGTTTCGATCGCGCCTTTATCGTTCTCCATGGGCGTGGCGGCGAGGACGGCACCATGCAAGGGGCGCTGCAGACCCTGGGTATCCCCTATACCGGCAGCGGCGTCCTGGGGTCGGCCCTGGCCATGGACAAGTTGCGCAGCAAGCGCCTGTGGCAGGCCGAGGGCCTGCCCACCGCGCCCTATGCCCTGGCTCGTCATCGTGAGGATCTCGCTGCTGCCGCCGAGCAGGTGGGTTTTCCCATGATCGTCAAACCCTCGCGGGAAGGGTCCAGTATCGGCATGAGCCGGGTCGAGAACCTGAGTGAGCTGGAGCGAGCCTGGAGTGAGGCCAGCCGCCTGGACGAGCAGGTCCTGCTGGAGCGCTGGATCGACGGCCCGGAGTACACCGCTGCCGTCCTTGATGGCCGGGTGCTGCCCCTGATTCGTCTGGAAACACCCAATGTCTTCTACGACTACGAGGCCAAATACGAATCCAACACCACCCGCTATCACTGCCCCTGTGGCCTGGATGAGGCCCGAGAGGCCGAGCTGGCGAGTCTCTGTCGGCAAGCCTTCGAGGCCGTGGACGGTTCCGGATGGGGGCGGGTGGATCTGATGCTTGATGGTGACGGCCAGCCCTGGCTGCTGGAAGTCAACACCGTCCCCGGCATGACTGATCACAGCCTGGTGCCCATGGCGGCGGAGGCTGAAGGTCTGGATTTCCAGGCCCTGGTGCTGCGGATTCTGGCCGCGACCCTGGAGGTGCAGCGATGAGTCAGGCGCGCAGACGCAAAACAACACAGGCGCCTGCTCGGGAACTGCCCAGTTGGCTGCTGCCGGGCAGTGTGGTGGCGCTGATGGCCGGCGTGTTGATTGCCGCAGGTTGGCACTGGTTGCCCCGAGTGGAGGGCCCGGCCTTCGAGACCCTGGTGATCAAGGGTGAACGCCACCAGCTCTCGGCTGAGGTCTTGCGCGACCGGGTTCGGCCGATCCTGGACGACGGCTATTTCGGGGCCGATCTGGCTGAGCTGCGGCGGGAGCTGGAGGCCGAGCCCTGGGTGGCGGCGGTCAGCGTCCGTCGCCAATGGCCCTCGACCCTGGCCTTGACGGTGCATGAGCAGGTGCCGGCGGCGGTGTGGAACCGGGAGGGTTTTCTCAACGAGGACGGTGAGTTCTTCGTGCCCCGGGAAATTCATCAGGAGCCGGGTTTTCTGCCGGAACTGAGCGGGCCCGAGGGCAGCGAGGCGGAGGTCCTGGAGGCCTGGCAGGCAATGCAGGCGGAACTGGCGCCCCATGGCGAATCGGCGGTTGCACTGCGCCTCAGCGAACGCCGGGCCTGGACGCTGGAGCTGGCCTCGGGGCCCGAGTTACGCCTGGGGCGGGCCGACCGGGAGCGCCGCTTCGAGCGCTTTGCCCAGGTCGCCTTGCCGGCCCTGGCTCGGACCGAGCGGGTTGCCATGGCCAGCCTGGATTATATCGATATGCGTTACACCAACGGTTTTTCGGTGGCCCCTTCGGGAGGCGACACGACAGAGGACCAAGGTAATGGCTAGGAAGTCGGAAAAGAACCTGATCGTCGGGCTCGACATTGGCACCTCCAAGGTCGTCGCCATCGTCGGCGAGATCAAGGGTGAGGACCAGGTGGAGGTGATTGGTATCGGTCATCATCCATCCCGCGGCCTCAAGAAAGGGGTGGTGGTCAATATCGAGTCCACGGTCCAGTCCATTCAGCGGGCGGTGGAAGAGGCGGAGTTGATGGCCGGCTGCGAGATCCATTCCGTTTTCGCGGGGATTGCGGGCAGCCACGTCAAGAGTCTCAACTCCCACGGGATTGTCGCCATCCGCGACAAGGAAGTCACACCGGGTGATGTGGAGCGGGTCATCGATGCCGCTCGCGCAGTAGCCATTCCGGCGGATCAGAAGATACTCCATATCCTGCCGCAGGAATTCATCATTGATGATCAGGACGGGATAAGGGAACCGGTCGGGATGTCCGGTGTTCGTCTGGAAGCCAAGGTTCATATGGTTACCGGCGCGGCCAGTGCCGCCCAGAACATCGTCAAGTGTGTTCGTCGCTGTGGCCTGGAAGTGGACGACATCATCCTGGAGCAGCTGGCTTCCAGTTACTCGGTGCTGACCGAGGATGAGAAGGACCTCGGTGTCTGCATCGTGGATATCGGCGGCGGCACGACTGATATGGCGGTGTTTACCGATGGCTCCATTCGCCATACCGCGGTGATCCCCATAGCCGGCGACCAGATCACCAACGATATCGCCGTGGCCTTGCGGACCCCCACTCACCATGCCGAGGAAATCAAGGTCAAGTACGCCTGCGCCCTGCCGCAGCTGGCCAGCCCTGACGAGACCATTGAGGTCCCCAGCGTGGGTGACCGGCCGGCCCGGCGTCTGGCGCGCCAGACCCTGGCTGAAGTGGTTGAGCCCCGTTATGAGGAGCTGTTCAGCCTGGTCCAGGCGGAACTCCGGCGCTCGGGATTCGAGGACATGATCGCCGCCGGCCTGGTGATTACCGGCGGCAGCGCGAAGATGGAAGGGGCCGTGGAACTGGCCGAGGAGGTATTCCACATGCCGGTGCGTTTGGGCACCCCCCAGCATGTTCAGGGGCTGTCCGACGTGGTCCGCAATCCGGTTTACGCCACCGGCGTGGGCCTGCTGCTGTTCGGCAGTCGTGGCCTCAGCGCCGGTCGGCCGCAGGACAGCATGAGCGGTGGCTTCAAGGAGGTGTGGGACAGGATGAAGAGTTGGTTCCAGGGCAATTTCTAATACAGCACACAAGTCGGCCCGTCCCCTGCAAGGGGGCGGATCTTCAAGCAGCAATGAGTGAATTTTTATTGTTCGGCAGTAACGACGGACGAAACCGGGGAGAAGGTTATGTTTGAGCTGATGGATGGATACAGTCAGAACGCCGTGATCAAGGTGATCGGCGTGGGCGGGGGCGGTGGCAATGCCGTGTCCCATATGGTCAACAACGGAATCGAGGGTGTGGAGTTCATCTGTGCCAACACCGATGCCCAGGCCCTGCAGAACACCAACGTCAAGACCCAGTTGCAGATTGGCTGCAATATCACCAAGGGCCTGGGCGCGGGTGCCAACCCGGAGATCGGTCGCCAGGCGGCCATGGAAGACCGGGACCGGCTGATCGAGGTGATCGAGGGTACCGATATGCTCTTCATTACCGCCGGCATGGGGGGCGGTACCGGCACCGGGGCCGCGCCGGTGGTCGCTCAGGTGGCCCGCGAATTGGGCGTCCTGACCGTGGCCGTGGTGACCAAGCCCTTTGTTTTCGAGGGCGGCAAGCGGATGGAATCCGCCAGCAACGGCATCGAGGAGCTGGCCCGTAATGTGGATTCCCTGATCACCATTCCCAACGACAAGCTGCTGTCGGTGCTGGGCAAGCAGACCAGCCTGCTGGATGCCTTCAAGTCGGCCAACAACATCCTGCTGGGGGCCTGCCAGGGCATTGCCGAGCTGATCACCCGGCCGGGCCTGATCAACGTGGACTTTGCCGATGTGCGTACGGTGATGTCGGAAATGGGCATGGCCATGATGGGCTCGGGTGTGGCCACCGGCGAGAATCGTGGTCGGGAAGCGGCCGAGGCGGCCGTCGCCAGCCCGCTGCTGGAGGACATCGATCTCTCCGGTGCCCGCGGCATCCTGGTGAATGTGACCGCCGGCATGGACATGGCCATTGGCGAGTTCGACGAGGTCGGCCAGACAGTCAAGGAGTTCGCCTCCGATGATGCCACCGTGGTGGTGGGGGCGGTGATCGACCCGGAAATGAGCAGCGAGATCCGGGTGACCGTTGTCGCCACTGGCCTGGGTGCGCCGCAGGCCAACCGAGAGAAGCCGGATATGAAGGTGGTCAAGCGGGGCAACGATGGTCAGGTGGATTACGCCGAGCTGGAGCGGCCGGCAGTGATGCGTCGCAAGGCAGCAGGTGGTGAAAACTTCGCCGCCGACAGCGAGAAGGAATCGGAGTATCTCGATATTCCGGCCTTTCTGCGCCGCCAGGCCGACTGAGCCGCTGCTCGGCGGAGCACAACCCGTCCGGGCCGATCCCCGGAGGTCGGGACGGGTTCTGTTTCCCCGACATTGGCGGAACAAATGGCGAATCAGGAACTTGCATTGGTATATGCGCCTGTGATAATGTCCGCCGATCCGCTCGGTGCGGCGGCACTTGCCCCTGCCCGATGCAAAAGACAAGGCCGGGATTATGTCTCATCCGGCCGTGTATGACCGGCAGCGACCGTCCCCCCGGAGTGGCTGCCGAGCCTGAGAGTGAATAGAAGAATGCTGAAGCAGCGTACCCTGAAGAACATGATCCGCGCCACTGGCGTGGGCCTGCACACCGGCGAGAAGGTCTACATGACCCTGCGTCCGGCCCAGCCCAACACCGGCGTGGTTTTTCGCAGGGTGGATCTGGAGGAACCGGTGGAAATCCGGGCCCGCGCCGAGAATGTCGGTGATACGCTGCTTTCCACCACCCTGGTCCAGGGCGATGTCCGCGTGGCCACCATTGAGCACCTGATGTCGGCCTTTGCCGGGCTGGGTATCGACAATGCCTATGTGGACCTGAGCGCACCGGAAGTGCCGATCATGGACGGTAGCGCTGGTCCCTTTGTGTTCCTGCTGCAGTCGGCCGGCATTGAGGAACAGAATGCGCCCAAGCAGTTCATCCGGATCAAGAAGCCCGTACGGGTCGAGGAAGAGGGCAAGTGGGCCGCTTTCGAACCCTTCGACGGCTTCAAGGTGAATTTTGAAATTGATTTCCAGCATCCGGTGTTCAAGAAACACAGCCAGAACGCCTTGATCGACTTCTCCACCACGTCCTTCGTCAAGGAGGTCAGTCGTGCCCGCACCTTCGGTTTCATGCGTGACATCGAAACCCTGCGGGAGCGCAACCTGGCTCTGGGTGGAAGCCTCGACAATGCCATCGTGGTGGATGACTACCGGATCCTGAACGAGGATGGGCTCCGTTACGAGGATGAGTTCGTCAAGCACAAGGTGCTTGACGCCATCGGTGACCTCTATCTGCTGGGCCACAGCCTGATTGGCTCCTTCACTGGTTGCCGCTCGGGCCACAGCACCAACAACAAGTTGCTGCGTGCCCTGGTTGCCGATGAGTCAGCCTGGGAGGCGGTCACCTTCGATGACGTTGAGGACGCCCCGATTTCCTACATGACGCCGGTACAGGCCGTTCAGCTCTGATCCCATGGGCTGAGGTCTGATTCGGCAGGCAGGATGCCCCGCCACGGCGGGGCATTTTTGTGGGCGGTCATCGACGTCTGAGGGGGTATTCGGCATCGTTCATTCGCCTTCCCGCGCTAGACGTTCCAGGGCCTCGCGCAGCTCGGGGTCGTCAAGGTAGCGGGCCACCTCGCGAATATGCTCGCGACTGTTGCCGCTCAGGGATCTTTTGCCCCGCCGCTGCCCTCTGGTGGCGGCCCGGTCGGGGATCGCCGCTTCGCGGCCGACATGGCCGGCGCGCACGCTAATGCGCTGGGGCGGCGGATTGAGCTCACGGGCCAGACGCCGTTTCAGTTCGCCACTCATGTAGCGGGCTCGAGCAGTCCAGGCGGCGCTGTCCATGACCAGTTGCAGCTCGCCCGAGCGGCGTTCGGCGCCGATCAGGTGGCGGTCCAGGGGGCTGGGAAAACAGGCACGGACCTGTTCCAGCAGGCTGAGCTGATGGCCGGCCTGAGACACCAGTCGTCCCAGGGAACCACCCGCTCGCGACAGCCGGACTTGCAGTGATGTGGGAAATCTGTCCACCATGTACCTGATTCGGGCCAATTTTAGGGAATCGACACCCGGGTTTTGACCTGGGCGGCAAGGATGTCGATACTAGCGGGTCGCGAACTTTGACGACCCACATCCATTCTACATCTGGAGACTGGCAGCCGCATGAACATTATCGTCTGGACAAGACGGGGCGGGTCCCGCCAGTTCAATCTGGGATCGCCACTCCATCTCAGCACCTTCCTCTCCGGTCTGGTCCTGTTCCTGGGCCTGATGTTCGGTCTTGCCTTCATGCTGGTCCATGCCTACTACGTGGAAACCCCCGAGGAGCAGGCCCAGCGCTGGAAGTCCGAACTCGCCGCCGAGCGGGCCAAGCTGGAGCATGTCACCCGCGAGTCGGAAATGAAGCTGGCCGCCCTCAATGCACAGCTGGGCGAAATGCAGGCCCAGGTGACCCGTCTCAATGCCCTGGGCGAGCGCCTGACCCGGATGGCGGGGCTGGAAGAAGGTGAGTTCAATTTCGGGGCCATTCCCGCTCAGGGTGGTCCGGAAGAACTGCTCGACGATATTTCCCTTGGCGATGTCGGCGGCATGGGTGTTGAGGACAGCGTCGAGGATCTTTCCAACCAGATTCGTGATCGGGAACGTCAGCTTTCCGTCCTTGAAAGATTGCTCATGAATCGCAATGTTCAGGACAGGGTGCGGCCCCAGGGACGCCCCATCGAAGGTGGCTGGGTCTCTTCCGGGTACGGCTCCCGCACGGACCCCTTCAGTGGCCGGCGAGCCTGGCACGGTGGCATTGATTTTGCCGGCAACAAGGGCACCAATGTCATGGCCGTGGCGGCCGGGGTCGTTACCTGGTCCGGACGCCGTTACGGATATGGCAAAATGGTGGAGATCAATCACGGCAACGGTTATGTCACCCGTTACGCCCACAACCAGAAGAATCTGGTTGCCGTGGGCGACATGGTTCAGAAGGGAGACGTGATTGCCCACCTGGGGCAGACCGGTCGGGCGACCGGGCCCCATGTCCACTTCGAAGTCCATTACAATGGGCGCACGGTCAACCCGGTGGAGTACATCCGGGCCGGCAACTGAGCACGCCTGGGGGCGGAATTGTCCCGCATCGGCCGTGCGGCCGCCCGACACTGATTCCAAGGGGCCGACCTCGACCGGGGTCGGCCTCGATCATTTTCAATGAGGCAGAACGGACAGCATGCTAGGAAAACTCGTCAAGCGGATCGTCGGCAGCCGCAATGAGCGGCTGATCAAGAAGTTGCGCACCAATGTGGAGCGCATCAACGCCCTGGAGCCTGATTACGAGGCGCTGGATGATGATGCCCTGCGGGCCAAGACCGCGGAGTTCCGTGAGCGGCACGAGAAGGGGGAAAGCCTTGACCAGCTGCTTCCGGAAGCGTTCGCTGCCGTGCGAGAGGCCTCAAAGCGCACCCTGGGCTTGCGCCATTACGATGTTCAGATGATCGGGGGCATGGTCCTTCACCAGGGCAAGATTTCCGAAATGAAGACCGGTGAAGGCAAGACCCTGGTGGCCACCCTGCCGGTTTATCTCAATGCCATTTCGGGGAAGGGCGTTCATGTCGTCACGGTCAATGATTACCTGGCCGAGCGTGATGCCAAGTGGATGGAGCCGGTCTATAACGCACTGGACATGAACGTGGGGGTCATCTACAGCGGTGGCCAGCCCGGCCAGGAAAAGCGTGCCGCCTATCAGTGCGAGATCGTTTACGGCACCAACAATGAGTTCGGCTTCGACTATCTGCGCGACAACATGGCCTTCCGGGCCGATGACCGGGCGCAGCGGGATCTGGGCTTCGGCATCATCGACGAAGTGGATTCCATCCTCATTGACGAAGCCCGGACGCCTCTGATCATCTCCGGGCCGGTGGATGACTCCACCGATCTCTATACCAAGATGGACAAGCTGGTCCCCAAGCTGAAGCGGGAAGTGGATGAGACCGATCCCGGTGACTACACCGTGGATGAGAAGGCCCGCCAGGTTCACCTCACCGAGCAAGGCCATGAAACGGTGGAGCAGGAGTTGGTGAAGATGGGGCTGCTGGGCGACGACCAGAACCTCTACGATGCCGCCAACATGAATCTGGTGCACCACCTCAACGCCGCATTGCGCGCCCACGCCCTGTTCGAGAAGGACGTGCATTACGTGGTCAACGACGGCAGCATCGTGATTGTAGACGAGTTCACCGGCCGCACCATGCCGGGGCGGCGCTGGTCCGACGGTCTGCATCAGGCGGTGGAAGCCAAGGAAGGGGTGCGCATCCAGGCCGAGAACCAGACCCTGGCGTCCATCACCTTCCAGAACTATTTCCGCATGTACGAGAAACTGGCCGGCATGACGGGCACGGCCGATACCGAAGCGGTGGAGTTTCATCAGATCTATGGTCTGGAAGTGGTCCAGGTGCCTACCCACAAGCCCATGATTCGGGAAGACATGCCCGACCTGGTCTATCTCTCCAAGGAGGACAAGTACCAGGCCATCATTGAGGACATCAAGGACTGTCACGAACGGGGGCAGCCGGTGCTGGTGGGGACTACCTCCATCGAGGTGTCGGAGTATCTTTCCGGCATCCTCAGGAAGCACAAGATCAAGCACAACGTGCTCAACGCCAAGATGCATGCCAAGGAAGCCGACGTCATCGCTGACGCCGGCATGCCCGGGGCCGTGACCATTGCCACCAACATGGCCGGTCGTGGTACCGATATTGTTCTGGGTGGCAATCCCGACAAGCAGCTTGAAGAAGCCAAGAGCGAGGAAGAGCGCAAGAAGATCCGTGCCCAATGGGAGCAGCGCCACCAGGAGGTGCTGGAAGCCGGTGGCCTGCACATCATCGGTACCGAACGGCACGAATCACGGCGGATCGACAACCAGTTGCGTGGTCGTTCCGGTCGTCAGGGTGACCCTGGTTCCAGCCGCTTCTATCTGTCTCTTGAAGACAGCCTCATGCGGATCTTCGCCAAGGACAAGGTCAAGTCCATTCTCCAGCGCCTGGGCATGAAGGAAGGGGAAGCCATTGAGCATCCCTGGGTGACCCGGACCATCGAGAATGCCCAGCGCAAGGTGGAACAGCATAACTTCGATATTCGAAAGAACCTGCTGGAATATGACAATGTCGCCAACGACCAGCGCAAGGTCATTTACGAGCAGCGCAATGAGTTGATGTCCACGGATGACGTCTCTGAGGCCGTGGAAGGTATTCGGGACGATGTGGTCAACCAGACCATCGATACCTATGTGCCCCCGGAGAGCCTGGAGGAAATGTGGGATATCGCCGGGCTGACCGAGGCACTGGAGCGGGACTTCCATCTCAAGCTGCCCCTTCAGCAGTGGCTGGACGAAGACGACGAGCTGGACGAAGAAGGGCTGCGCAAGCGGATCATCGCTGCCGCCGACGAGGCCTACCAGGAGAAAGAGAAGCTGGTCGGCAGCTCCGTGCTGAGGCACTTCGAGAAGGCGGTCATGCTGCGGGTACTGGATAACCACTGGAAGGAGCATCTGGCCGCCATGGACTTCCTGCGCCAGGGCATCAACCTGCGTGGTTTCGCCCAGAAGAACCCCAAGCATGAATACAAGAAGGAAGCCTTCGCCATGTTCGCCGACATGCTCGAGCGCTACAAGGCAGAGGTGATCAGCATCCTGGCCAAGGTTCAGGTACGGGACCAGCAGGACGTTCAGGCCGTGGAGGAGCAGCGCCGTCAGGATGAAAGCCGGCTGCAGTTTCAGCATGCCGCGGCCGGCAGCGCCACCGCTGCCGCGGCGGCGGGCGGCGGTGCGGCCGCCGCCGGCCAGGCGGGTGGTCGGGCCCAGCCCGGTCAGGAGCGTCCGGAGACGGTCGTCCGTGACCAGCCCAAGGTTGGCCGCAACGAGGCCTGTCCCTGCGGCTCGGGCAAGAAGTACAAGCATTGCTGCGGCAAGCTGAGCTAGGCCGAGCGGTCAGCCCCGGGTGCCTGCCCGGGGCTGCGCCCGAAATCGTTCCAACCCGCTGTTAGGACTCCCCATGGCTCGCGGTGAACGCTTGCGCATTGTTGCCGCCGTCCTGCGAGATCAGGACGGACGCATACTGGTATCCACTCGCCCGGCCGGACGGAGCATGAGCGGGCGCTGGGAATTTCCCGGCGGCAAGCGGGAGCCAGGGGAAGGACGCTGGGCCGCCCTGGTCCGGGAGTTGAGCGAGGAGCTGGATCTCCACCTTGTTGAGGGCCGCCCGCTGATTCGCATCCAGCATGACTATCCCGACGGCCCTGCGGTGGACCTGGATGTCTGGCTGGTCACCGCCTGGGAAGGGGCACCACGAGCCCTCGAGGGCCAGCAATTCGACTGGTTTGCGCCGGAAGCCCTGTCGCGGCTGGATTTTCTCGCCGCCAACACCCCCATTGTCACCGCCGCTCGCCTGCCTGACCGGTATCTGGTGACGCCACCGGATTTCGCCCGCCTCGAGGATTTGGTCGCCGGTGTGGAGGCGGCCGCCCGCCGGGGTATTTCCCTGATCCAGTTGCGAGGAGACTGGTTGCGGCAGTCGGGGGGGCAGGTGGCGGCCAAGGAAGCGGTGGCACGGGCCCGAGCGGCGGGCGCCAGTGTTCTGATCAATGGCGATCCGGGCCTGGCGGAAAAGTGCCAGGCCGATGGTGTCCACCTGCCGGCACGGCTCGCAGCAGGTCTTGAGAGCCGCCCTGTGGTCCGACCCGGCTTGGTGGGCGTGTCCTGCCACGATGAGGCGGAATTGCGCCATGCAGAGGCTCTGGGGGCCGATTTCGTCACACTCGGCCATGTCCGGCCCACCCCCAGCCATCCCGGGGCCGAGCCCTTGGGGATGGATCGCTTCCTGGCCCTGGCCGGCAGTGCAAGCCTGCCGGTCTACGCCATCGGCGGGATGGGGGTGGCGGATCTGCCCGCGCTCCATCAGCAGAGCATCCAGGGCATCGCCGCCATACGCGGTCTGGGCAGGCAGCTGTTCGCTTAGGGAAGCTCTCCGGCGAGCCAGCCTAATCGTGCCCGGATTCGGGCCAGTCCGGGGCATCCTCGGGAATGCGTTTTTCTTCCTCGAACCACTCCCCCAGATCCACCATGCGGCAGCGTTCGCTGCAGAAGGGACGCCAGCGGTTGTCCGGGCTGAAAGTCGATTTGCGGCCGCAATGGGGGCAATTGACCTGTATTGGCGTCTTGCTCATGGGGCTCCATTCAAAGTTGGCAAAGGGCGAGTCCGAAGCTGACATCCTCCGCCACCGGTTCGGCCTGGCCTGCAAGCTCGCCCAATTTAAGAAAGCGGACAGTGAAACGATGCCGGTTGCCGCTGATCTCCGGGTAGAGTCCGGCCTCCCGGACCACCACCCGAACCATCCGACAGTCCTGGCTACCGCTGGGAGACTGCATGTAGAACCCCCGCTTCGCCAACTCCGGCTGTTCCACCGCACTGCCACGGATCAATTGCAGCAGCTCCCGCACCGCGTCCTCCAGCGGGCTGAGCTGGTCCAGCCAACCGGCCAGCTCGGGCTTGCGTTGATCGGCGGCCAGTTCGAGCCAGGCATGCAGGCGGGGCAGGTCAAAGCCGCAGGTGCCGCCCGGGATGCTCAGCCGCTGCTGGATCATGGCCAGGAAATCATTTTCACGCAGTGGCCGATCCGGGGATATCTGGTCCCGGCCCAGGTTCTCCCGAACGGTACGAAGTTCCTCGAGTACCCCCGCCAGACGTGTCTCGTCCACGCCGTCCCGATGACTGTAATCCTGCAGGGCCTGGCTGATGCGATCGGTTTCCTTTAGGAGGGCGCGGCGAACATCGCCGCGGCCCAGCAGGGCCAGGATCTCCAGCACGGTCTCGGCGCCGCTCAGGCTATCCCAGGGTGATTGGCGTGACAGGCCATGACGGGCCCGGCGAAACAGGTGTTCCAGACGCAGAAAGGTCCGGATCTGTTCGCTGAAGGGCTGTTCGAAAACAATGCGTGAATGACTGCTGCCGGCGCTCATGCGCGGGTATTCTCCCGGAGCGGGGGAAGTTTTTAAAGTCTTGATGACAACAGTTCTTGATGGAGTGCCTCGACCCGCTCTTTCAGGGCAGCCAGATCCTGATCATTCTCGATGACCTGGTCGGCGATGGCCCGTCGTGCCGACTCATCCGCCTGGGCGGCAATCAGACGGCGGGCCGCCGACTCATCCACCTGATCGCGCTGCATCAGCCGCTGTATCCGCTCGGCCATGGGGGCTTCCACGGTAATCACGCGATCGAAATGTTCCTGCTGCCCGGATTCCACCAGCAGCGGAATTTCGGCCACGGCATAGGGTCCCTCGGCCTGTGCCAGCTGTCTTGTCAGGCGCTCCATGATCAAGGGGTGAAGAATGCTTTCCAGCCGATGGCGTGTATTGTCATCGGCAAGGATCTGCTCCCGCAGTCGTCGGCGGTCCAGTTCACCATCCGCGGTCAAGAGTTGATCACCAAAGGCGGCCACCACCGCGGCCAGGCCTGCTTCACCCGGCGCCACCACTTCCCGGGCCAGTTGATCGGTGTCGACGACGGTCACACCCAGGGAGCGCAAATGATCCGCCACCGCCGACTTCCCGCTGCCGGCGCCGCCGGTCAGGGCAATCCACAAGGGGGGCTGCTTCTGTCCGTTTGTGGCCATGTCCCGGATTCGAGCCTAGATGCCCGAGAAACGCAGATAGCCGCTGATGATGGCATCGCCCCAGAGCAGGGCGACCAGTCCGGCGCCAGCCAGATAGGGCCCGAAAGGCATGGGCCGGTCACGTACGGTCCGTCCCGCCAGGGCCATGCCAATGGCCGCCAGCACCCCCAGCCCGGATCCCAGCAATACCACCAGGGGAATCACCGTCCAGCCCATCCAGGCGCCGAGCAGGCCCATGAGCTTGAAATCGCCATAGCCCATGCCTTCCTTGCCGGTGAGCAGGCGAAAGAGGTGGTAGACCGACCAAAGGGAGAGATAACCCACTGCGGCGCCGATCACTGCCTGGCCGGGATCCAGTGGCGCACTGGGATGGAGGCTGATCACCAGCCCCAGCCACAGCAGGGGCAGGGTGAGCTGATCAGGCAGTAACTGGTGCTCCAGATCGATGAAGCTCATGGCCACCAGGGCCCAGACCAGGGGCAGCATGGCCAGGCTGTGGAGACTGAGACCGAAGGCCAGAATAACGCCGGTGGTAAGCACCGCCACCAGAATCTCGACCAGGGGGTAACGCAGGGAAATGCGCATGCCGCAGCCCGGGCAGCGGGCCCGCAGCAGGAGGAAACTGATCACCGGGATGTTCTCCCAGGCCTTTATCATGCGGCCACAGCCCGGGCAGGCCGAGCGCGGTTTGACCAGGTCATAGCGGTCGGACTCGGTGGGGGCCTTGTCAGGGCACTGCAGGAGTTCGGCACATTCCCTCTGCCAGCCCTGCATCATCATGATGGGCAGGCGATGGATCACCACATTGATGAAACTGCCGACAATCAAGCCAAAGGCAACCACCCCGAACCAGAATACCCATGTGAATTCGGCTCGAAAGGCAGACAGAAATTCGATCATAAAAGAGTTCCCAGTGAACAGTTCCCAGTGAACAGCCGGCCGTGCCAGCCGAAAAGCCTACAGCTTTCTGCCAGGCAGTTGCCACCTGTGGGCAGCGTCTTGTGCGGCTTCAGCCGGAGTTTCACAGCATTCTAGCGGCCGCGACCCCACTGTTCACTGGGAACTGTTCACTGGGAACTTCCCTTAAACGACGGAGCCCATCTGGAAGATCGGCAGGTACATGGCAATCACCAGACCACCCACGAGGACACCGAGAACCGCCATGATGAGCGGCTCCAAAAGACTGGAGAGGGCGTCAACGGCATTGTCCACCCGCTCCTCGTAGATATCCGCGACCTTGGAGGCCATGGTGTCGATGGAACCGGCCTCCTCACCAATGGAGATCATCTGGGTCACCATGTTGGGGAAGAGGTCGACCTCATTCATGGCCACATTGAGCTGCTGGCCGGTGGCGACCTGATCCCGCATCTTGAGAATGGCTTCCTCATAGACCACATTACCGGTGGCCCCCGCCACTGATTCCAATGCTTCCACCAGCGGCACACCGGCACTGAACATGGTCGCCAGGGTGCGGGAGAAGCGCGCCACGGCCGCATCCTGCATGATGGGGCCGAGCTGGGGGATCTTGAGGACCATGCGGTCAATCAGGCGCTGAAAGGCCGGGCTGCGCTTTTTCAAAGTAATGAGGGCACTGATTACCGCAACAACCCCAATCAGTATCATCCACCCCCGGGTCTGAACGAACTCCGAGAGATCCAGCACCATCCGGGTGAAAGCGGGCAGATCGGCGCCGAAGCCACCAAACAGATCCTCGAACTGGGGCACCACGTAGATCAGCAGAATAATCGTGACGATGATGGCCACGACCATGACCGCGGCCGGGTAGAACAGGGCCTTCTTGATCTTGGCCTTGAGGGCTTCGGTCTTTTCCTTGTAGGTGGCAATCTTGTCCAGCAGCGCCTCGAGGGCACCGGACTGCTCACCGGAACGGACCAGATTGATGTAGAGCTTGTCGAAGTGCTGGGGGTGCTTGGCGAGGGCGTCGGCCAGGTTGGTGCCGGCTTCGATGTCCTCGCGAATGGCTTGCATCAAGTCCCGGAATTTCGGGTTGTCACTGCCTCGTCCGACGATTTCGAAGGACTGCACCAGGGGCACCCCGGAACTCATCATGGTGGCCATCTGGCGAGAGAAGATGGCAATGTCGGCAGCGCTCACCTTCTTGCCCTTGCCAATCCCGGCCAGGGCGCTCTCCCGACGTACCTTGGCGGGGATGATGCCCTTTTGGCGCACCTCCTGCTTGACAGCCGCCTCGGAGCCCGCCGTGGTGGTGCCGGACACCTTGTTGCCCTTCTGGTCCGTGCCCTCCCACTTGAACTTGTACTCCTTCTTGGGCTTGGTCTTGCTCGCTGCCTTGGCCATCACATCTTCCCCGTACAGGCTGAGCCGCCCCGGCTGGGGGACGGTCGTGGGTCTTGCTCACACAGCATAACAGTTTTCCGGGAATGGCTTCCCATGTTCTGACGGTCTGTCTTAATCGGTGGTCACGCGGATGATTTCGTCCAGACTGGTGGTGCCGTCTGCCACCCGGTTCAGCCCGGAACGGCGCAGATCCTGGACACCATCCTCCTCGGCCACCTTGGCAATGTCCATGGAGTTGCCGCCTTCCATGATGATCCGACCGATGTTCTCGGTGACCGGCATCACCTGGTAGATCCCCACCCGGCCCTTGTAGCCTTCATTGCATTGCTCACAGCCCACCGGGCCCAGGGGCTTGAGACCATCATCCACCTCTTTCTCGCTGAACCCTGCCCGCAGCAAGGCCTCCTTGGGGATGTCCACCGGTTTCTTGCAATTGCTGCACAGACGGCGCCCCAGGCGCTGAGCGATGATCAGGGTCACGGAGCTGGCAATGGCATAGGGCTGCACCCCCATGTCCACCAGTCGAGACAGGGTCTTGGGCGCATCATTGGTGTGCAGGGTGGACAGCACCAGGTGGCCTGTCTGGGAGGCCTTGATGGCAATCTCGGCCGTTTCCAGGTCACGAATCTCACCCACCAGAATGATATCCGGATCCTGGCGCAGAAAGGCGCGCAGGGCGGCGGCGAAGGTCAGGCCCACCTTGGGCTGGACGTTGACCTGGTTGACCCCGGGCAACTGAATTTCCGCCGGGTCTTCGGCGGTGGAGATATTGCGGTCCGGGGTATTGAGAATATTCACCCCGGTATAGAGGGACACCGTCTTACCGCTACCGGTGGGGCCGGTGACCAGAATCATGCCGTAGGGTTTTTCCAGTGCTTCCAGATAAAGATTCTTCTGATGTTCTTCATAACCCAGGGCATCGATCCCCAGCATGGCGCTGCTGGGATCGAGGATACGCATCACGATCTTCTCGCCGAACAGGGTCGGGCAGGTGCTGACACGGAAGTCGATGGCCCGGTTCTTGGACAGCTTCATCTTGATGCGCCCGTCCTGGGGGATGCGCCGTTCGGAAATGTCCAGTCGGGACATCACCTTGAGGCGGGCGGCGAGCTTGGTGGAGAGATTGACCGGTGGCTTGGCCACTTCCCGCAGCATCCCGTCCTGGCGGAAGCGGACCCGGTAGAATTTCTCGTAGGGCTCGAAGTGGATATCCGAGGCCCCCTGCTTGATGGCATCCAGCAAGACCTTGTTGACGAAACGCACCACCGGCGCATCGTCGGCATCGCTGGCGGCACTGACCGCGCCACTATCATCCTTCTCTTCGTCGGCGCCAACCTCCAGGTCGAGTTCATCGTCATCGAAGTCGCCCAGGGCGTCGTCCATGCTTTCAAAGGCCCGGTCCAGGGCCTGCATGAGCTTGTCATCCTCCACCACCACCGGCTCCACCATGCAGCCGGTATGAAACTTGATTTCGTCCTGGGCCTGGAGATTGGTGGGGTCGGAGAGGCCCAGGAAGAGGCGCTTGCCCCGCTTGAACAGGGGCAGGGCGTGGTGGCGGCGAAGGAGTTTTTCCTCCACATCCTTGACCGGGGCCTGAGACAGGTCCATCACCGAGAGGTCGAGCAG
The DNA here is from genome assembly GCF_034931365.1 of Natronospira elongata. Lineage (NCBI taxonomy): Bacteria > Pseudomonadati > Pseudomonadota > Gammaproteobacteria > Natronospirales > Natronospiraceae > Natronospira > Natronospira elongata. The sequence goes on along the minus strand of NZ_JAYGII010000004.1, from coordinate 67,431 downwards.
GGGCGCGCCGAATTCCTCGGAAGCCAGGTGGGCCAGGGTGCGGGCATCCATCTTCTTTTCCGCCACCAGATGGCTGATCAGCGACTGCCCGGCCTTGACCGCGGCCTGATTGGCGGCGCCCGCGGCCTCCTCGCTGAGAAGCCCGTCATTCACCAGCCGTCGGGCCAGGCCGCTCAGGCGTAGTTTGTTCTGGGTTGCCGACATGGTAATTGCCCCGAAATCAGGTAGCTATGCAAACAAGATTACAACAAGCCTGCGCCCCTGCCTACCGGCAGCGGGGAAAGTAAATTCCGGGGTGGCCCGGCTTCCGGGGCCTGACCAAAAAAATGCCCCCGCCGAGGCGGGGGCATTCTGCCTGGGTATCAACCCTGTTCAGGTCTCAACCCGGTGATTAATCAGCCTGGATTAATCGGGCTCACAGAGACCGCGGACATAACGCTCACGCCAGCCGGCGTCGGTCGCGTTGCCGCCGGAAACGCCGTCACCACCGTCACAGTGCCACTCGTAGAGGGGGGCGTCGCCGGCATCGGCAATGTTTGCGTAGGTCCAGGTTACCGTGACGTTGTCCAGTTCCGGGTGATTGGAGGTGGCTTCATTGCGAATGCCGTCGTCACCAATGGCGTAGGTGATGTCTACTTGGTCGCCACTCCACTCGACGTCCGTGATGGCGCCGTGCTGGCCATCGGTCTGCACACCCAGCACTTCAGCAAACTCTTCCCGACTTTGGTAACCGTTTCGGGTGCTGCAGGCATCAAAGCCACGGCGGGCCACACAGTCTTCGATGTCGGGGGCCAGACCGTTCAGGAGCTGGTTGGACTCCTGCAGCTGGGTGCGGGCAACGTAGATGTTGTACTGCGGAATGGCGATGGCCGCCAGGATGCCGATGATCGCGACCACGATCATCAGTTCGATCAGGGTGAAACCCTTTTGCTGTTGCATTTTCATCAGGACCTCCTCAGGACAGGTTCCGTTATCTGGGGTATTCAAGGTGCTTGCCACCTCTGCCTGTATATTAAGCAAAGCCTGTGCCAGAAAGAAACCCCCGGAGGAGCGACAATTTTGCCCCCCTTGTTGTATTTTACTGACCAAATTCGGCAGGGACTGACAAAAATTGTCCACCACGGGGCTGCTAGTGGAATTATGTAAGGAACCTGCCCAGGCAAGCAGTCGCGACTCGTGGCGGTCGGAATCGGTTCATTCCGATTCCAGGCCCAGCTTGCTGATCCGGTAGCGCAGTTGGCGGAAGGTCATGCCCAGGCGCTGGGCGGCCTCGGTCTTGTTGTAGCGACACTGGGACAGGGCGCGGCGGATACATTCCCGTTCCAGGTCTTCCAGGAATTCCGGCAGGCTCTGGCCATTGTCCGGGGGCAGAACCCATTCCGCGAGGCCGGGTCCGGTGCTGCGGGCCGGGGTCTTGATGAAGATATCCTCGGCGCCGATGCGCCCGCCCTCGGACAGGGTAATGGCCCGTTCCAGCACGTTTTCCAGCTCCCGGACATTGCCCGGGAAGTGGTGGGCGGAAAGTTTCTGCCAGGCCTCAGGCGAGACGTCGGGCTTGTTCATTTCCAGGCGCAAGGCCAGGCGGGCGAGGATGGATTCCACCAGCATGGCCAGGTCGGCCATGCGTTCGCGCAGGGGCGGCACCTGCAGTTCGATGACATTCAGGCGATAAAAGATATCCTCGCGGAACTCGCCGGCCTGAACGGCCTTGGCCAGGTTGCGATGGGTGGCGCTGAGAATACGCACATCCACCGGGATTTCCTCGCGACCGCCCACCGGGCGAACGGCGCGTTCCTGGATCACCCGCAGCAGCTTGACCTGCATCGCCAAGGGCAGTTCGCCCACTTCGTCCAGGAACAGGGTGCCGCCCTGGGCGGCCTGAAACAGGCCATCCCGATCCGCCGTGGCCCCGGTGAAGCTGCCCTTGCGGTGGCCGAAGAACTCGCTCTCCATCAATTCGGCGGGGATGGCGCCACAGTTCACCGGCACGAAGGGGGCATCGGCCCGCGGACTTTGTTCGTGCACCAGGCGCGCCACCAGTTCCTTGCCGGTGCCCGATTCCCCGGTGATGAGTACCGGTGCCTGACTGCGGGCGACCCGACGGATAAGCTGGCGCAGGTGCTGCATGCCGCTGCTGTCGCCGATCAGACGGCTGCCGGCATCGACGCCGTCATCATCGGCATCCTGATCCGGCCCGCCGCGCAGCTTGAGCGCCGTCCGCACCAGGGCCCGCAGGTCCTGCAGGTCCACCGGCTTGGAGACGAAGTCAAAGGCTCCCGCCTTGAGTGCCTTCACTGCCGCTTCCACATTGCCGTGAGCGGTAATGACCGCCACCGGGACATCCGGGTGGGCATCTTGCATCAGGCTCAGCAGTTCCATGCCGTCGCCATCCGGCAGGCGCATGTCGGTGAGACAGAGGTCGAAATGATGCCGCTCCAGGGCGGCACGAGCCGAGGCCAGGTCACTGGCAGGCACGGTGTCCACATCCATCTGCTCCAGGGTCAGACCCAGCAGCTCCAGGATGTCGGGCTCGTCATCAACGATGAGGGCGACGGGTTTGGTCATGGGGGGATGGTAATGCAGCGGCAGCCGACAAGCTATACTGCTTCATCAACGCCCCCGTAGGAGCGGATTCATCCGCGATTCCAACGTTCAGTTGCCGAGGCAGCCGATAGGCTGGATCGCGAATAAATTCGCTCCTACGCGGGTTTCGATCAAGCGATTATTTCGCCTGCATGCGAATGCCGCCGTCCAGGCGGATGGTGGTGCCATTGAGGTTGATGTTCTCGCACACCGCCTCGACCATCTGGCCGAACTCTTCGGGCTTGCCCATGCGGGAGGGGAAGGGGATCTGCTTGTTGAGCGATTCCTGCACCTCTTCCGGCAGGCCTTCCATCATCGGGGTGTAGAAGATCCCGGGGGCGATGGACACGGCACGCACACCGATCTTCGAGAATTCGCGGGCCATGGGCAGCATCATGGAGGACACGCCGCCCTTGGAGGCGGAGTAGGCGGCCTGGCCGATCTGGCCCTCGAAGGCAGCCACGGAGGCGGTGCTTACCAGCAGACCGCGCTCGCCATCCTCGCGGGCCTCGTTCTCGGCCATCTTCTCGGCAGCGGCCTTGAACAGGTTGAAGGTGCCCACGAGATTGACGGAAATGACCTTGGCGAAGAAATCACTGGGCATGGGACCCTTGCGGGAGAGCACCTTGCCGGCGCCGATGATGCCGGCACAGGCAACGGCCACATCAATGCGGCCAAACTTCTCTACCGCCTGGGCCACCGCGCCGTTCACGGCCTCTTCCGAGGTGACATCGGTCTGCACGAAGATGGCCTTGTCGCCCAGTTCCTTCACCGCGGCCTGACCCTGTTCCTCGTTCACGTCCAGCAGCGCCACCGAACCGCCGGCTTCCACAAAGCGCTTGGCCGTGGCAAAACCCAGCCCGGAGGCACCGCCGCTGATGACGGCATTCAGGTTTTCGAATTTCATTGTGTTCTCCTTCGATGGATTGCATTCAAAACAGGTGTATCTACCGTAGGAGCGAATTCATTCGCGATAAAAGAAGCCGTGGGAGCGGATTTATCCGCGATTCCACGTTGAGCTTGCCGTGGTACCCGATGGCCTTGATCGCGAATGAATTCGCTCCTACAGGTGCTTTTCGGTTTATTTCCAGCCGAGAGGCGCGATGGCCTTCTCCACCGGGATTCGCCCCAGCTTGCTGGCCGGCTCCCGGCCCAGTTCCTGGCTGATCCAGACGGCGGTGGCGTGGAGCTTTTCCAGGTCCACGCCGGTGTTGATGCCCATGCCTTCCAGCATGAAGACCACGTCTTCAGTGGCCACGTTGCCGGAGGCACCGTCGGCATAGGGACAGCCACCCAGACCGGCCACCGAGGCATCCACCGTGGCCACCCCCAGTTCCAGGCAGGCCTGGATGTTGGCAAGCGCCTGGCCGCGGGTATCGTGGAAATGAATGGCCAGCCTGTCCATGGCAACGCGTTGGGCCACGGCGGCCAGCATGGTCTGTGCCTTGAGCGGTGTGCCGGAGCCGATGGTGTCGCCCAGGGACACCTCATAGCAGCCCATTTCCATCAGCTTTTCGCTGACCTCCGCCACGGCCTGTGGCTTGATATGCCCTTCATAGGGGCAGCCCAGCACACAGGAGACATAGCCCCGCACCCGAATACCCTTTTCCTGCGCCAGCGCCATGACCGGCTCGAAGCGTTCCAGGGATTCGGCAATGGAGGCATTGATGTTCTTCTTGTTGAAGCTTTCCGAGGCTGCGGTGAATACGGCAACTTCCTCCACCCCGGCTTCCACCGCCCGCTCCATGCCCTTCATGTTGGGTACCAGCACGGGGTAGTGAACACCCGCCTTGCGCTCAATGGACGGGAACAGCTCGGCGGCATCGCCCAGCTGCGGAATCCACTTTGGGCTGACAAAACTGGTCGCTTCCACCACCGGCAGGCCGGCACCGGCCAGGCGATGGATCAGCTCACGCTTGGTCGCCGTGGGTATCGGCTCGGCCTCGTTCTGCAGGCCATCGCGGGGGCCCACCTCGACGAGTTTCACGGATTGGGGGTAGTTTGCCATTTGGGTACTCGCGTTGTGTTCATCTGCCTTATGGGAAGCGTTCTGAGTGAACAGTTCCCAGTTCCCAGTGAACAGTGAGCATGTGGCCGTTCTTTTGCGGGAGCGGCATTCCTGCCGCGATCTGGGCTTCGATAAGCCTCCTGTCGCGGCAGGAATGCCGCTCCCACGGTTATCCGGCTAGTACCGCTGGCAGCATGGCGACTGTCTGCCAGGAAACAGTAGGCCTCTCGGCTGGCGCGGCCAGCTGTTCACTGGGAACTGTTCACTGTTCACTCCTTTGGTTGATATTCAGGCGTCAGCCTGAATATCAACCAAAGGCACTTCGGCTTCGACCATGTCGCCTTCGCCGTATTTCAGCTTTTCAACCGTGCCGGCCACGCCGGCCTTGACGGTGAATTCCATCTTCATGCCTTCCAGCACCAGGATGGGGTCGCCGGTTTCCACCCGGTCGCCTTCCTTCACATGCACGGCAACGATGCGGCCGGGCATGGGGCTGCCGGGATGGGCTTCGTCGGCGGCGGCACCACCGGCGGCGGCATAGGGGTCGATTCGTTTCAGGACATGGCTCACGCCGGCCTCGGTGATTTGCAGGTCTTGCGCATCGGCCAGCACATCAAAGCGCCGCACATGGCCGTCGATGGCCAGCACCAGGGCCTCCGGCTCCACTTCCACCAGCTCCACGGCCAGGGAGTCCTCGCCGATGCTCAGGGCCCACTGCTCGGGGCCCACACTCTGCAGCCAGACATCCTGTTCCTCGCCCGCCGCCGCCAGGCGCACCCGCAGGCCGCCGTCGCCCGAGACGCGCCAGCCATCCGGCTGGGTCCAGGGGGAGGTGGGGTCTTCCTCGTCCTCGTTGTCCAGCTGCAGTTCCATCTGCCGGTACACGGCGGCCGCGGCCAGCACGCCGGTGGAGGGCGCCGGGATCGTGGTCCAGTCGGCCAGGCGCTCATCCACCATGCCGGTGTCCATGTCGCCGGCGGCGAAGCGGTCATCGGCGGCGATGGCACGCAGCAGGGACAGATTGGTCTCCACACCGAACACGGCGGTGCGGGCCAGGGTCTCCCGCAGGCGGCGCAGGGAGAGCTCGCGATCCTCGTCAAAGACGATCAGCTTGGCCACCATGGGGTCGTAGTGGATGCTGATTTCATCACCGGGCTCGACGCCGGTGTCCAGACGCACGCCTTCCTCGTCATCGGGACAGTCGAAACCCCGGACCGTACCGGTGGAGGGCAGAAAGCCTTCCGCCACCTTCTCGGCGTAGAGACGCACCTCGAAGGCATGGCCGAACTGCTCGATCTCGTCCTGGTCCAGGGGCAGCGGCTCGCCGGCGGCCACCCGCAGCTGCCATTCCACCAGATCCAGGCCGGTGGTCATCTCGGTCACCGGATGTTCCACCTGCAGACGGGTGTTCATCTCCATGAAGTAGAAGCCGCCATCGGCCCCCATGATGAACTCCACCGTGCCGGCATTGACATAGCTCACCGCTTTCGCGGCATTGACCGCCGCTTCGCCCATCTTGGCCCGCAGGCTGTCATCAAGGGCGGGGGAGGGGGTCTCTTCCACGATCTTCTGGTAGCGGCGCTGCAGGGAGCATTCCCGCTCGAACAGGTGAATGGTGTTGCCCTGGCTGTCGGCAAAGACCTGGAACTCGATATGCCGTGGCTGCTGGATGAATTTCTCCAGCAGCACCCGGTCATCCCCGAAGCTGGATTTGCCCTCGCGGCGGGCGCCGTCCAGCGCGGCCTTGAATTCGCCAGCCTCATGCACCACCCGCATGCCCTTGCCGCCGCCACCGGAGACGGCCTTGATCATCAAGGGGTAGCCGATTTTCTCGGCTTCAGCTGTCAGGGTCTCGTCGCTCTGGTCCTCGCCGTGATACCCCGGCACCACCGGCACACCCGCTTTCTCCATGATGTGCTTGGAGGCAGACTTGGAACCCATCTGGTCGATGCTGTCCGGCCTGGGACCAATGAAGACGATGCCGGCCTTGTCGCAGGCTCGGGCAAAGTCGGTGTTCTCGGACAGGAAGCCATAACCGGGGTGCACGGCCTCGGCGCCCGTCTCCTTCGCCACCTCAAGAATGCGCTCGGCATTGAGATAGGATTCGGCCGCGGCCGCCGGGCCGATGTGCACGGCCTCGTCCGCCAGACGCACATGACGGGCACCGGCATCGGCATCGGAATAAACCGCCACCGTTTTCACGCCGAGATCCCGGCAGGTATCCATGACGCGGCAGGCGATTTCACCGCGGTTGGCTATGAGGACTTTCCGGAACATGGTTTTCCTTCCTCAGGTCATTGGGCCGGTATTCGCTGCCCCGGCTTTGTAAAGATAAGGGAACAGTTCCCAGTTCCCAGTGAACAGTGGGCGGGGCGCTGTTCTTCTGTGGGAGCGGCATTTCTGCCGCGATCAGGGCTTCTATATGCCTCCTGTCGCGGCAGGAATGCTGCTCCCACTGTTATTTGCTTAAGATTGCGAGCAGCATGGCAGCTGCCTATCAGGAAACAGTAGGCCTTTCGGCAGGCACGGCCGACTGTTCACTGGGAACTGTTCACTTCCCAACCCAGTTGGGAGCCCGCTTCTCCAGAAACGCCGACAGACCCTCCTGGCCCTCCTCCGACACCCTGAGCTGGGCAATCAGTCGGGAGGTTTTCATCTTTGCCGCTTCCCGGGCGGAGATACCCTGGCCGTGGATGCTGTCGATCAACTCCTTGCTGGCGCGCAGGGCGTTGGGGCCACCCTTGAGCAGGCGCTTGACGTGCACCGTCACCGCTTCATCCAGCTGATCGGCGGCCACCACTTCGTGGACCAGGTTCACTTTCTCCGCCAGCTCGGCGTCCATGGCTTCGCCGGTCATGAAGAAGCGGCGTGCCTGGCGGGTGCCGATGGCGCGGATCACGAAGGGGGAGATGACGGCGGGCACCAGGCCCAGGCGAACCTCGGTCAGGGCAAATTTCGCCTCGGCCACGGACACCGCGATGTCACAGCACGCCACCAGGCCCACGCCACCGCCGAAGACCGAGCCATTGATGCGCGCCACGGTGGGCTTCTGCAGGCCGTCCAGGGTCCACATCAGTTCGGCCAGGCGCAGGGAGTCTTCCAGGTTCTCGTCTTCGCTGTACTCCGCCATGGAGCGCATCCAGTTGAGATCCGCCCCGGCGGAAAAGGACTTGCCCTCGCCGGTCAGCACCACCACGCGCACCGAATCATCGTTGTTCAGCTTCGAGAAGGTGGCGGTCAGTTCCTGGATCACATCCTGATTGAAGGCGTTGTGCTTTTCGGGACGGTTGAGCGTCACGGTGGCGACGCCTTGTGCGTCGATATTGACCTTGACCTGTTCTGTCATAACAAATCCCCCTGGCTATCCATATGCCCCGTGGGAGCGATTTCATTCGCGATTGAAGCGTTGATTCATTTGCGAGCTACGGGGTAGCCAATGTTTCGAATCGCGAATGAATTCGCTCCTACGGGAATTCAATTACATCCGGAAGACACCGTATCCATCCGGCTCGTCAATCGGTGCATTCAGGGCCGCCGAGATCGCCATGCCGAGAACGCGTCGGGTATCCATGGGATCAATGATGCCGTCATCCCACAGGCGCGCGGTGGCGTAGTAGGGGTGGCCTTGATCCTCGTATTGGTCACGGATGGCGTTCTTGAATTGCTCTTCCTCGGCTTCGGGCCATTCCTTGCCGCGAGCCTCGAGACCGTCGCGGCGGACGGTGGCCAGCACCGAGGCGGCCTGTTCGCCACCCATGACCGAAATCCGCGAGTTGGGCCACATCCACATCATGCGGGCACCATAGGCGCGGCCGCACATGGCGTAGTTGCCGGCCCCGAAGGAGCCGCCGATGACCACGGTGAACTTGGGCACACTGGCGGTGGCCACGGCGTTGACCATCTTGGCCCCGTCCTTGGCAATACCGGCGTTCTCGTACTTCTTGCCCACCATGAAGCCGGTGATGTTCTGAAGGAACACCAGTGGAATGCCACGCTGCTCACAGAGCTGAATGAAGTGCGCGCCCTTCTGGGCCGATTCAGAAAACAGGATGCCGTTGTTGGCAATGATGCCCACCGGATAGCCGTGGATGCGGGCAAAGCCGGTCACCAGGGTCTTGCCGAACAGGGGCTTGAACTCGTGCATCTCGGAGCCATCGACGATGCGGGCGATGATCTCGCGCACATCCACCGGGTGGCGGGTCTCCTTCGGCGTGATGCCGTAGAGGTCTTCGGCGGGGTAGATCGGTTCCACCGGCTCGGCCAGGTCCAGGTCCACATACTTGCGACCATTGAGGCTGGCGACGATGTCACGGCAGATGGACAGGGCGTGGGCGTCGTCTTCGGCCAGGTGATCGGCTACCCCGGAAATGCGGGTATGCACCTCGCCGCCGCCAAGGGACTCGGCGTCCACTTCCTCGCCGGTGGCAGCCTTTACCAGGGGCGGGCCACCGAGGAAGATGGTGCCCTGTTCCCGGACAATCACGGCTTCATCCGACATGGCCGGCACATAGGCGCCGCCCGCGGTGCAGGAGCCCATCACCACGGCGATCTGGGGAATGCCCTCGGCGGACATCTGCGCCTGGTTGTAGAAGATGCGCCCGAAGTGTTCCTTGTCGGGGAAGACCTCGTCCTGCAGGGGCAGGAAGGCGCCGCCGGAATCCACCAGGTAGATGCAGGGCAGACGGTTCTCGCGGGCGATTTCCTGGGCCCGCAGATGCTTTTTCACCGTCATGGGGTAGTAGGTGCCGCCCTTGACCGTGGCGTCATTGGCCACGATCACCACTTCGCGCCCTTTGACCCGGCCAATGCCGGTGATCATTCCGGCGGCCGGCGCGGCATCGTCGTACATGCCGTGGGCGGCCAGGGGCGAGAACTCCATGAAGGCGCTGCCACTGTCCAGCAGGGCCTCGATGCGTTCCCGTGGCAGCAGCTTGCCCCGGTCCGTATGCTTCTTGCGCGCACGCTCACCGCCGCCCTGGGCGGCGCGGCTCAGCTGATCCTTGAGATTCGCCACCAGCCCTTCCATGTGTTCGGCGTTGGCCTGGAAGGTTGCGTCAGAGCGGTCCACTGTCGTTTTCAGGATAGGCATCCCTAATTCCCTATTCATTGTCGATCAGGCTATTGTAGGCACCGTAGGAGCGGATTTATCCGCGATGCCTTCTTGTGTGTCCAGAGGCCGCAACAGGTTCTAAAGACTCAATATCCGAACTTTCTAAAAACCCGGCATCGGATAGCACCTGTTACGGCTTGCCGGGTCACAAGAAGGCATCGCGGATAAATTCGCTCCTACGGTGCCCCTTACTGAATTTAGAGCCGTTCAACAGCGATCGCCGTCGCTTCACCCCCGCCGATGCACAGGGAGGCGATGCCGCGCTTGCCGCCGTTGCGCTTGAGACTGTGCAGCAGGGTAGTGATGATGCGGGCACCAGTGGCGCCAATGGGGTGACCCAGGGCGCAGGCACCGCCATTGATGTTCAGCTTCTCCCGCGGGATGCCCACATCATGCATGGCGGCCATGGCTACCACGGCAAAGGCTTCGTTGACTTCATACAGGTCAACGTCGTCCACGGACCAGCCCAGCTTATCCTGCAGATTCTTGATGGCACCCACCGGCGCGGTGGTGAACCATTCCGGCTCCTGGGCATGGCCGGCATGACCGACAATGCGGCCCAGCGGCTCAAGGCCGCGCTTCTCGGCTTCCGAGGCGCGCATCAGGATCAGCGCCGAGGCGCCATCGGAAATGGAGGAGGAGGTGGCGGCGGTGACCGTGCCGTCTTTCTTGAAAGCGGCGCGCATGGTGGGGATCTTTTCCACATTGCACTTGCCGGGTTCCTCGTCGGTGTCCACCACGGTCTCGCCCTTGCGGCCCTTGATGGTGACCGGGGTGATTTCATCCTTGAAGTAACCCTTTTCGACCGCAGTCTGGGCCAGCTTCACCGATTCGATGGCGAACTCGTCCTGGGCTTCGCGAGTGAAGTTGTACTTGTCGGCGCAGGTCTCGCCAAAGCCGCCCATCATCTGGCCGTCATAGGGGTTCTGCAGGCCGTCGAAGAACATGTGGTCGATGACTTCCTGGTGACCCATGCGCATGCCGCCACGGGCCTTGGGCAGCAGATAGGGGGCGTTGGTCATGGACTCCATGCCACCAGCCACGATCACTTCGGCGGAGCCGGCGGCGATCAGGTCATGGCCCATCATCACGGCCTTCATGCCGGAGCCGCAGACCTTGTTGATGGTGGTGCAGCCGGTGCCCTTGTCGATGCCGGCACCCAGGGAAGCCTGACGGGCCGGTGCCTGACCGAGACCGGCCGGGAGCACGCAGCCAAAGATGACTTCGCTCACATCGCTGCTACCCAATTTGGCGTCTTCCATGGCCGCCGCAATGGCCGCGGTGCCCAGCTGCGGGGCCTTGGCGCCGGCGAGGCTGCCCTGGAAGGAACCGATGGGGGTGCGGCGCGCGGATACGATGACGATGGGATCATTTGTGGACATGACAAAACTCCTAAAGAAACCACCGTGGGAGCGAATTCATTCGCGATGCCTTCTTGTACGTGCAGAAGCCGCAACAGGGCCTATAGGCTTCATGACCTAATTGCCAGCTTCAGCAAGCGATCCTGAAACACCCGTTTCTGCTTGCCGGGTCACAAGAATTCTTCGCGGATAAATCCGCTCCTACTGTGCAAAAATGTAAATGCCTTTACGGCGTCATTGCATTGAACAATTCCCGACCAATCAACATCCGCCGAATCTCATTGGTGCCGGCGCCAATGTCGTACAACTTCGCATCACGCAGGATGCGGCCGGTGGGGTATTCATTGATGTAGCCGTTGCCGCCCAGGGACTGGATGCTCTCAAGGGCTACCTTGACGGCGGATTCGGAGCAGTACATCAGGCAGGCGGCGGCATCCCAGCGAACCTGCTCGCCCCGGTCGAAGGCCTCGGCCACGCGATAGGCGAAGGCACGGGAAGACTGCAGGGCGGTATACATATCCGCCACCTTGGCCTGCATGATGCCGAAGGCACCGATGGACTTGCCGAACTGCTTGCGCTCATGGAGATAGGGCAGGACCTGATCCATGCCGGCCTGCATCAGGCCAATGGGTCCGCCGGAGAGCACCAGGCGCTCGGAGTCCAGCCCGCGCATGAGGATATAGACGCCCTCGTTGACCTCACCGAGAATGTTTTCCTCGGGAATTTCGCAGTCCTCGAAGACCAGTTCGCAGGTGTTGGAGCCGCGCATGCCGAGCTTGTCCAGCTTCTGGGCCGTGCGGAAGCCCTTCATGCCTTTCTCGACCAGAAAGGCGGTGATGGTCTTGGAACCCAGATCCTTGTTGGCGGTGCGCATGTAGACGATCAGCACATCGGCCTCGGGGCCGTTGGTGATCCACATCTTGTTGCCGTTGGCGACCCAGACATCACCCTTCTTCTCGGCACGGCAGCTCATGGAGCCCACCACGTCGGAACCGGCTCCCGGCTCGGACATGGCCAGTGCACCGACCCACTCGCCGGAGCAGAGTTTGGGCAGGTATTTCTGTTTCTGCTCTTCGGTGCCGTTGAGAAAGATATTGTTGATGCAGAGATTGGAGTGGGCGCCGTAGGACAGGCCGATGGAGCCGGACGCCCGGGAGATTTCCTCCATGGACACCAGATGGGCCAGGTAGCCCATGTCGGAGCCACCGTACTGCTCGGAAACGGTCATGCCCAGCAGGCCCATTTCCCCCAGCTTCTGCCACATTTCCTGGGGAAACTCGTTTGTCTCGTCCACCTGCGCGGCGATGGGTGCGATTTCGCTCTGGGCAAAACGCTCCACGGACTCGCGGAGCATGTCCAGTTCTTCGTTGATGTGGGTGTTGATGACGGTCATTCCGCAGGCCCCTCGAAGGAATTATCGGGAAATGGCTGATTCGAATAAGCCGTAGGAGCGAATTCATTCGCGATGCCCGTGTTGTCGGTTGCCGAGGCAGCCGATGGCTTGGATCGCGGATGAATCCGCTCCTACGGTGGCTCCGGTCAGGCCTTTGGCCGCCGCCCGGAAGCGCGCTTGGAGCGGCGTTCCACATGGGGCAGCTTGACCGAGCTCATGGCAGCGATGCGTTCCTCGGCGAGGCGATCCGCAGCCTGCCAGCTCGGGATGCCATCCCGGTCAGCGATGGCGAAGATCTGTTCGATGATGTCGTAGATGCCCTTGACCTGGCGGAAGGCCCGGTCCTTGTTATAGCCCTGCAGCTCGATGGCCACGTTCATCAGGCCGCCGGCGTTGATGGCGTAGTCGGGGGCATAGATCATGCCGCGCTTTTCCAGCTCGGTGCCGTGGCGTTCCTCGGCCAGCTGGTTGTTGGCGGAGCCTGCCACGATGTCGCACTTGAGGCGCGGGATGGTCTCGTCGTTGACCGTGGCACCCAGGGCGCAGGGCACGTAGACATCGCAGTCCACGTCATAAATGGCATCAAGGTCCACAATCTCGCAGCCCATTTCCTTGCACTCTTCAAGGCGCTGTTCATTCATGTCACAGACAGTGACCTTGGCGCCGGCCTCGCGCAGGGTGCGGATGATGTGGATGCCCACATTGCCGGCGCCCTGAACGGCGTAGCTGGCCTTGGACAGGTCGGTGTGACCGTACTTGCGGTTCAGGCAGGCCTGGATACCCCGGATGGTGCCGTAGGCCGTGAGCGGGGAGGGGTCACCGCCGCCGCCATGCACTTCGGGTACGCCCACCACATTATCCGTCTCGGCGAAGATGTACTCCATGTCGTTGACGGTGGTGTTCACGTCTTCGGCGGTGATGTAGCGTCCACCCAGGGAGTCGATGAACTTGCCCAGGGCGCGGAAGAAGGCTTCACTCTTGTCCTTCTTGGGGTCGCCGATGATGACGGACTTGCCGCCGCCCAGGTTGAGGCCGGAGACGGCCGCCTTGTAGGTCATGCCGCGGGACAGGCGCAGAACGTCGGTCAGCGCCTCGTCCTCGCTGTCATAGGGCCACATCCGCAGTCCGCCCAAAGCCGGGCCGAGCACGGTGTTGTGGATCGCCACGATGGCTTTGAGGCCGCTTTCCTTGTGATGGAAGAACACGACCTGCTCATGACCCATCTGTTCTGCGGTGGCGAAAAGCTCCATATTGTCCTCCTGAGACGGAAATAAAGCGGTATGGCCCTTGCCCGTCCAGCGCATCCGCGCCCGGCAGCCGGAGCGGCGGGGCGGCGGAATCAGGGCGGCAGAAAGGATGCCGCGCAACCCTGTTGTCGGGCAGCGGAGGGCCAGTTGAACGCGACTCGATATCGCGTATTCAGCGTGTGACCAGCGTGCCAAATTTGCCGGCCGTCGGTTTTCGGGAGCGCGAATTATAGCAGGCTCGTCGTTTTTGGGGGTCAGCGTTTGAAATTCCGGTTTTGGCGGTATTCGCACCCGAGGCCCAACCCCCGGTATAATTGGCGCCCCTGTTAACACCGAATTCCCACGAAAAGCCCGATTTATCAGTGGCTTGGAGTTCCAACGGAGGTTCCCGATGGGTACTGCAGCATCCCGCATTCAGGGCAGAAGTACTGCGGAAGAGTCCATTCCGCTGCGTTTTGTTACTGCCGCTTCCCTGTTTGATGGCCACGACGCGGCCATCAACATGATTCGCCGCATTTTGCAGTCCAACGGAGCCGAGGTCATACATCTGGGCCACAACCGGGCGGTGGCGGATATTGTCCGGGCCGCGATCCAGGAAGATGCCGATGGCATTGCCGTGTCCTCCTATCAGGGCGGGCACATGGAATACTTCAAGTACATGGTGGACATGCTGCGCGAGAAGGGCTGTGAGCATATCCGCGTGGTGGTGGGCGGTGGCGGCACCATCGTGCCTCATGAGATCGCCGAGCTCGAGGAATACGGCGTCGAGAAGGTCTATACCCCCCATGACGGCATGTCCATGGGCCTGAAGGGCATGATCGAGGATGTCTTCGAGCGCGTCCGGGCCTGGCAGCGGCCGGAGTTCGAGCCGGGGCGGGGTGACAAGTCTGATCACATCAGTGTCGGCCGTACCCTGTCACTGATCGAGCAGGCCTCGGACGACGAAGATGTGCTCAAGGCGATGGCCAAGGATTGGCATGCCACCACCAATCGGCCGCCGGTGGTGGGGATTACCGGTACCGGCGGGGCGGGCAAGAGCTCGCTGACCGACGAGTTGCTCAATCGCTTCCGGCGCTTCTTCCCGGATGCGGACATTGCCGTGCTGGCGGTGGATCCCACTCGCCGGCGCACCGGCGGGGCCCTGCTGGGTGACCGGATTCGCATGAATTCGCTCATGGACGAACGGGTCTTCATGCGCTCCATGGCGACTCGCCGGGCCCATTTGGCCACCAGTGCCGCCATCCAGGAGTCCCTGCAGTTCCTCCGTTCCTGTGGTTTTGAGCTGATCATTCTGGAGACCGCCGGCATTGGTCAGAGCGATTCCGAAGTGGTTGATCTGGTGGATTATTCCCTCTATGTGATGACCAGCGAATTCGGTGCCGCCAGCCAGCTCGAGAAGATCGAGATGCTGGACTACGCGGACATGATCGCCATCAACAAGTTCGAGAAGCGCGGGTCCAAGGATGCCTTGCGGGATGTGCGAAAGCAGTGGAAGCGCAACCACCTGGCCTTCGATAAACCGGACGAGGACGTTCCGGTCTATCCCACCATCGCCAGCCAATTCAATGACCCGGGCATGAACCGTCTGTTCAAGGCCATGGTCAACGGCTTTACCGAGAAGCTGGAGTTGCCGGCCGAGCGTTGGCGGGTGGAGGCCGAGTTTCCGGAAGTGGACGTGGAGCGCCAGGCCCTGATCCCACCCTCCCGGGAGCGTTACCTGGCGGAAATCGCTAACACCGGGCGGAAAGCCCACCGCCGCTCGGAAACGGCTGCCGAGGCGGCTTCCAGGGCCCATGCCTGCTATGAGGCACTCAAGACCCTGGAAGATGAGCGCTTGCCCGAGCCCTTGGAGGCCTATCCCGGCGACGCCCTGACCGAGGGCGACGACAATAGCCTGCGGACCCTGCGCCAGCGCTACAACGCGGCGCTGGAGGATATTGGCGAGGAGGGGCGCAAGCTGCTCAAGGCTTGGCCGGAGCGCCGCGAGGCAGCGCGCTCCGAACAGTTCAACTACAAGGTCCGCGGCAAGGAGATCACCGGTGATAACTACACCGAGTCCCTGGCCGGTGTGCAGATTCCCAAGATTGGCGTGCCTCGTTACCGGGACTGGGGTGACATTCTGCACTGGCGGATGAACGAGAATCTGCCGGGTGAGTACCCCTTCACCGCCGGCGTGTTTCCCTATCGCCGCGAGGGCGAGGATCCCACGCGCATGTTCGCCGGCGAGGGCACCCCCGAGCGGACCAATCGTCGTTTCCATTACCTGGCCGGGGGGCAGCCGTTTACCCGCCTGTCCACTGCCTTCGATTCGGTGACCCTATACGGCGAGGACCCGGATGAGCGCCCCGATATCTACGGACGAATTGGCAACTCCGGGGTGTCCATCGCCACCGTGGACGACATGAAAAAGCTCTACTCGGGCTTTGATCTGCTGGCACCGACCACATCGGTCTCCATGACCATCAATGGCCCGGCGCCCATCATCCTGGCCATGTTCATGAATGCGGCCATTGACCAGCGGGTGGAGACCTACCTCAAGGAAGAAGGTCGCTGGGAGGAAGCGGAGAAGAAGATCAAGGCGTTGTTCCGCGATGGTGAGCGTCCCGGCTACGGCGGGGCGCTGCCCGACGGCCATGACAGCCATGGTCTGAACACCCTGGGGGTGCCCGGGGACCAGTTGGTTGAGCCGGAGGTCTACGAAAAGCTCAAGGCCGAGGCCATCCAGAGTGTGCGCGGTACCGTGCAGGCCGATATTCTCAAGGAAGACCAGGCACAGAACACCTGCATCTTCTCCACGGAATTTGCCCTCAAGATGATGGGCGACGTGCAGCAGTACTTCTCCAATAATAATGTGAGGAACTTCTACAGCGTCTCCATCAGCGGCTATCACATCGCCGAGGCCGGCGCGAACCCCATCACCCAGCTGGCCCTGACCCTGTCCAACGGCTTCACCATCGTGGAGTATTACCTGGCCCGGGGCATGGATATTGATGATTTCGCGCCCAATCTGAGCTTCTTCTTCTCCAATGGCATGGACCCGGAGTATGCCGTGATCGGCCGTGTGGCCCGTCGCATCTGGGCCCGGGCCATGCGGGATATCTACCAGGGCAGTGAACGCTCGCAGAAGCTGAAGTACCACATCCAGACCTCCGGGCGTTCCCTGCATGCCCAGGAGATTCAGTTCAATGATATCCGCACGACCCTGCAGGCGCTCTACGCGCTGTATGACAACTGCAACAGTCTGCACACCAACGCCTACGATGAGGCCATCACCACGCCCACAGAGGAATCAGTGCGTCGGGCCATGGCCATCCAGATGATCATTAACAAGGAGTTGGGGCTGAACAAGAATCAGAACCCCATCCAGGGCTCCTTTATCATCGAAGAGCTCACCGACCTGGTCGAGGAGGCGGTGTACCTGGAATTCGAGCGCATTGCCGAACGCGGCGGCGTGCTGGGTGCCATGGAGACCATGTACCAGCGAGGCAAGATTCAGGACGAGAGTCATTACTATGAGCAGAAAAAGCATGATGGCTCGCTGCCCATCGTCGGCGTCAATACCTTCCAGCCCCGGGAAGGTGCCGAGGAGGAGGACGAAATCGAGTTGATCCGCTCCACCGAGGAAGAGAAGCAGAGCCAATTGCGCAACATTCAATCCTTCTGGCGACACAATGAGCAGGAAGGGCAGGCGCGCCTCGCCCGTCTCAAGCAGGTGGCCTCCGAGAACGGCAATCTCTTTGCCGAGCTGATGGAGACGGTCAAGTATTGTTCTTTGGGGCAGATAACCCACGCGCTCTATGAGGTTGGCGGGCAGTATCGGCGGAGTATGTAGTCTCTGCCGCAAACGGCCTGCAGCTCTCGCCCCCGCCGGCGTTGTCCGGCGGGGGTTTTCTTTTGGTACCACAGTGGCCACTGCGCGTCGGCCACGCTACAACATATGTGCGTCGAGACTACGATTAAGCTCGTATGTTGGTTTTCAGCGACAGATTTGCCCGTCTCAGGGATTGAAACGCGAAAAAACCCGTAGTTATGGGGTTTGGGCGGCTCAAATCCGTTGAAAAAAATGCAACAAAGGCCTTTTATTCCCCGCTTGGTTTGCTATTATCCCATTCCTGAAGGAGCTTAGTTGTCTGTTTGCGACAGTCCGGCAGGGAGCCAGGGCAGAACAGGCAGCACAGGAGTGTGACTCGCACGGGCGACAAGCCCGGTTCAATTGGCAAGAAAACCTCGTTCGCTTAGGAGGGTTTTTCAATGCAAACCGAATCCATCAAGAATGCCGTGCGTCTGGCCCTCGGGGCCGGCATGGCAACCGCCATGGCCGCACCCGCCGCGGTCGCTCAAGGCGGTGACGAACAGGCCCGGGAGCTGGACCGCGTCCAGGTGACCGGTTCTCGTATTTCCCGCGCCGACATCGAAGGCGCCCAGCCGGTGCTGGAGATCTCCCGTGAAGACATCGACCGCAGTGGTCTGACTTCCATCGGTGATATCCTGCAGAACCTGCCGGTTGCCGGTTCCGCCCTGAACACCACTTTCAACAACGGCGGTAACGGTTCCACCTTCATCGACCTGCGTAACCTGGGCTCCAACCGGAACCTGGTGCTGGTCAATGGCCGCCGCTGGGCCACCACCCTGGGTGGTTCCGTGGACCTGAACCAGATTCCCTCCACCGTGATCGAGCGGGTGGAAATTCTGCGTGACGGCGCCTCCGCCGTTTACGGTTCCGACGCCATCTCCGGGGTGATCAACATCATCACCCGTTCGGACTTTGAGGGCGCCGAATACAGCCTCTACTACGGTCAGTGGGACGAGGGCGACGGCGAGACCCTGCAGGCTGACCTGAGCATTGGTACCACCAGTGATCGCGGCAGCGTGTACATGAACATCAGCTACACCGATCAGCAGGAGATCTGGGCTGGTGATCGCGAGATTGCCGCCGTGCCGCTGTTCGGCACCGGTATTACCCGTGGTTCCTCCGGTACGCCGCAGGGTCGCTTCATGTTCTACGATGCCAATGACGGTTTTGCTTTCAATGACCTTCATTTGGTGGAAGGCTCCGATGTGGTGCCGGACTTCCCGAATGATTTCGTGCCCTACACCGGTGCAGATCATGCCTACAACTTCGCGCCCGAGAACTACCTGCTGACGCCCAATGAGCGCCGGTCCATCTATGTCCAGGGTGACTACGAGCTGAGCGATAGCGTCCGCGTGACCTCCGAGGTGCTCTACAACAATCGGAAGTCCTCGCAGCTGCTGGCTCATATGCCGATCTTCTTCGGCGCCTTCGGCTTTGCCCAGTTTGCGGACACCGTGATTTCCGAAGACAACATCTACAACCCCTTCGGTCAGGACCTGGATCCCAACTCCAACCTGCTGTTCCTGGGTCGCCGCATGATTGAGTCCGGCAACCGGGTGTTCAGCCAGAACGTGGATACCCTCCGCGTGGGTATCGGCCTGGAAGGTGACTTCAATGTCGGTAACCGTTTCTGGCAGTGGGACGCCAACTTCGTCTATGCCGACGTGCGCAATGACGAAATCACCGAAGGTCTGCTGAACGTCAACAACATCATCGAGGGCCTCGGTCCGTCCTTCATCGACGGTGACAATCCGCAGTGTGGTACCCCCGCCAATCCTGGTCCGGCCGACTGTGTGCCCCTGAACTTCTTCGGTGGTCAGGGTCCGGACGGCGCCGGCTCCATGACCCAGGAGATGGTGGACTTCATGTCCTTCACCGCCCAGGACGCCAGCCGCAATACCCTGCGCAACTTCACCGCCAACCTGGTGGGTGATATCGGTGATTTGCCGGCCGGTCCGGTTGGCTTCGCCGCCGGTGTGGAGTATCAGGAGCATGCCGGTTTCGACCTGCCTGATGCCTTTATCGCCGCCGGTCTGTCCACCGGCAACATCCGTCAGCCCACCGCGGGTGAATTCGATGTGACGGAAGGGTATGTGGAATTTGCCCTGCCGCTGCTGGCTGATGTGACCGGCGTCCGCTCCCTGGATGTGGACGTGGCCATGCGTCACTCCGACTACAGCGGCGACATTGGCGATGCCACCACCGGCAAGCTGGGTATCCGCTACCGCCCGGTGGACGATGTGGTGATTCGGGCGACCTACTCCGAAGGTTTCCGTGCGCCATCCATCAGTGAGCTGTTCCTGGGCGCCAGCGACTCCTTCTCTGACCTCTCCGACCCCTGTAACGGTGTCGAGGATGGCGTGAGTGATCCGGATCTGGTGGCACGTTGTGCCGCTGACGGTGTGCCCACCGACGGTAGCTTCCAGCAGCCCAACACCCAGATCCGCCAGACCATTGGTGGTGCTGTTCCGGCAGGCGGTGAGCTCGATCCGGAAGAGGCCGAGTCCTGGACGCTGGGTGTGGTCTATAGCCCGAGCCAGATCGAGAACCTGGATATTACCCTGGACTGGTACCAGATCGAGTTGACCGACTCCATCACTACCATTGGTGCCCAGAACATCCTCGATGGCTGTTATGACGGTGGTCTGGGCGATCTCTGTGATCTGGTTGACCGCTCTGGCGGTGCCGTCAGTGATATCCGTAACTCCTTCACCAACATCAACGGCCTGGAAGTCGAAGGTGTGGACCTGAGCGTCAACTACCGCTTCCCCGAGTACAGCTGGGGCCAGGTTGGCCTGATGTGGGATGCCGCCTATGTGCGTCGTCGTGACAGCCTCATCGTGGACGCCGAAAGCGGTGAGGAGCTGCGGATCGAGAATGCACGCCGCAACCTGGGCGATCTGGCCATTCCGCGCTGGAAGTCCAACCTCACTGGCATGTGGAGCAGTGGTCCCTGGAATGCTTCCGTGACCCTGCGTTACGTGGGTGACTGGGGTGAGAACTGCAGCGATGGTCTCCCGCCCTCGCTGGCGGTGATGGGTGTCTGTTCGGATCCGGTGCTGCTGGACGATGGCAGTATTGACCCGGACGGTAACCACCAGCATCGCGTGGGTGGTCACACCTTCACCGACGTTCAGGGCAGCTATCGCTTCCGTGAGATCGACGGTCAGTTGACCTTCGGTGTGCGGAACGCCCTGGACAAGGAGCCGACCGTGTCCGCGGCCAGTTTCGCGAACAGCTTCGACAGCACTGTTCACGACATTCCTGGCCGGTTCTTCTATGCCCGCTGGCAGCAGAGCTTCTAAAGCCGCCAGACGGCATGGTTGAATGCCGATCCGCCGCGGGCCCTTTCGAGGGCCCGCGGTTTTTTGTATCCATGAGAGACTTTCGAGAGTCCCTTTAAGCTCTTGAAATCAATCAGGCAGACAGGTGATTATTGCTCCATGAGCCAGCAAGACCCTTTCAAGCCGGAGATTCGGGCCGCCTTCGCCTCCCCATTGGTGCGTTATCGCGGTCTCATGAGCGACCAGGAGCGGGAGACCCTCCGGGAGATGTTTATTCGCGAGGCCAGTGACCCTGCTCGAGGGAATGCCGTGCTACCGGGAACGGTGACCCGCGAGGTCTTTGAAAGCGAATGGGATCTGTTCGAGCGTGATGAGCCGCTCTTGCAGCGACTGCGGGAGTACTGCCTTGGCGGCACGCTCCGTGCCATTCGGGATATCAATCGCTACAGCCAGGAACAGATGGCCCAGGTTCGGCTCAGGGCGCAGGCCTGGTTTCATGTGACCCGCGGTGCCGGATTCGCGGCCCCGCACAATCACCCCATGGCATCCTGGTCCGGGGTGTTCTGTGTCGATCCGGGAGATAGGGATTCGGAGTTTCAGCACAACGGTGTGCTGCGTTTCTTTGATCCCCGCACGGGTTCCAATATGTATATGGATGCGGGCAATGCACAGCCTCAGGGGGTATTCGCGGTGGGCAGTCAGAATTTTGTCCTCGAAAGCGGGGATCTGATTCTGTTTCCTTCCTACCTGCTCCATGAAGCAGCCCCGTATTTTGGTGAGCGAGAGCGGATTACCGTGGCCTTCAATGTTCAGACCCAGGGGCTGGTGGATTTCCACCTATGACGCCCCGGGCACTTGAACTGTTGCTGGACATCCTCGCCAAACGCAGTGAGGGTGCACCGCTTTCCAATCCTCGGATCGAGGCCTTCGCCGAGAGTGAAGCGGATTTCGCAGAATTGTGGCTGTGTCATGCCATTGGCAGCGATGCGACGCCGGATGAAATAGCCCGGATTCTTGCCATCCTGGTGGATGCGCACCAAGGCGGGCCCCGCTATCAGCAGATACTGGGGTGCCTGAGCGAGCTTTGGACGGTGGTTCTGACCGGCTCCTCAGCTGATCAGGATTCCCATGCAACGCCCAGACAGGCTGCCGAGCACGTAGTGGCCGGGATTCGAGCCCTGGGCTCACCCGAGCCCCTCGATTTCAATCAGCCAGTGCGTCAATCCGACTTGAATCTGCCCCAATCGCTGCTTGCGGGGCTGATCGACTATGCCCGTCCGGGGTTGAAGCCCGCGACGGTTAACCGCCAGGCGCTCCACAAGCTCGTCAGGGACAGCAGCGACGCCTTTTTACCTGTTCCCACAAGAGACCCCTTGGTGGCCTCGTTGGAGCGCCTTATGGCTCATCAGGCGGGCGTTTCCCTTGCCCAGGCGGAGCCCATGGTGGTGTTGCGCTATCAGCCAGGGCAGCAATACCGCTGGCATCGGGATTATCGCCCACCCGATCCGCCCGGCAAGCCAGGCGAGATTGCCCGTTTCGGACAGCGGGTTCATACGGCAATCCTTTATCTGAATGACGACTACACCGGGGGCGAAACCGAGTTTCGGGACTGGCAGGTCAGCATCAATCCCCGGTCGGGGCAGGTGCTTTCATTTCCCAGTGTCGATGCTGGCGGTGAAATTGACCCGGCCAGCATTCATCGGGGAGCGCCTGTGTCCGAAGGTGAAAAATGGATTGCAACCCTATGGTTTCGGGGGCGTGATTTGTGGCATCGTAAAGGTCTGCTGATCAGCAATGGTTGACTGCTCGGCTCGGACATATTGACCCGATTCCCTTGGTGGATTGCGGGCGAAATGGCCCAAAAAAAATCCTGTGTTGTTGTTTTGCTACATCAAAAATGTTTAAAACGGCTTTTAAAACAAGATGTTAAGCATGGGTGAATTATGGGTTTCATGATCCAGTGCACTTTGGTACTTTAGTTTGGTTTCCATATACGCCAGATTCGTTGATTCGATCTGGCGTTGGTTCAATCTCGTTCGCCTTCTAATCGCAAGGTAGTAGATATGCCTAAAACACATCGTTTACTGGTAGCAGCGGTCAGTGCCGGCACGCTTCTTCTCGGCGCTTCCGGGGTTGCCACTTCGCAACCCGAGGCACTGCAGACCTCTCTGCAGGTGGAACGCCAGATCAGTCAGGCCGCACGGGCCTCCCAGGAGCGGGTCGACAACCTCGCTCAGGAAACCCGTGAAATGCTGTCCGAGTATCTGGACGTTCGGCAGCAGACCGACCGGCTTTCCATCTATAACGACCAGGTGGAGCGCCTGATCCGGTCTCAGGAAGAAGAAAAGCGCTCTCTCGAAGAGCAGCTGGAAGAAGTGGAAGTGGTCGAGCAGGAGATCTATCCGCTGATGATTCGGATGATCGAGAGCCTCGAGCGCTTCGTGGAGCTGGATGTGCCCTTCCTGCCGGAAGAGCGCGCGGAACGCATCGAGCGTCTCTGGTCTACCCTGGACCGCTCTGATGTGACCATCTCCGAGAAGTATCGGAATGTGATGGAGGCCTACCAGACCGAGGCCGAGTATGGTCGGAACATGGAGGCCTATCGCGGCAATCTGGAAATGAATGGCCAGGAACGGAATGTGGATTTCCTGCGGGTTGGTCGTCTCATGCTGGCCTACCAGACGCTGGATCGGGAAGAGACCGGTTTCTGGAACCCGGTTACCCGCGATTGGGAGCGACTGCCTGACCGTTATCGGAGTCCGATCAATGAGGGCATCCGCATCGCCCGTCAGCAGGCCGCTGTCGATATCCTGCAACTTCCTGTCCCGGCTCCGGAGCGTGTGCAATGAATTTCATCAAGCGAACTCTGATTCTATTCGGCCTGGTGGCGTTTGCAGCCCCCGCAATGGCCCAGGACCAGCAGGCGACCACGCTGGATGAGCTCCTGCAGCAGGTCCGGGAAGCCCGGACAGAGGCTGCCGAGCGGCACCAGGAGCGTGAGCGTCGTTTCATCGAGGCCCGCGACGAGCAGCAACAGATGCTGGACGATGCACGCCGTGCCCACGAGCGCGAGGAGCAACGTCGTGATCGCCTTTCCAGGTCCTTCGAAGAAAATGAAGAAGCCCTGACCGAGCTGAACGATCGCCTGCAGGTGCGCATGGGTGCATTGGGTGAGTTGTTCGGTGTGGTTCGTCAGGTATCGGGTGATGCCCAGGGCATCGTGCGTAACTCCATCGTTTCCGCCCAGATGCCGGGTCGTGGCGATATGGTTGCCCGTCTTGCCGAAACCCGCGCACTGCCCTCCATCGATCAGCTGGAGAATCTCTGGTTCCTGTTCCAGGAAGAGATGACCGAGTCCGGCAAGGTCGTGCGTTACCCCACTACCATTGTCCGTGCTGACGGTACGCGTGAAGACGTGGACGTGGTTCGAGTCGGTGTGTTCAACACCATTTACCAGGACAAGTTCCTTCGCTACCTGCCCGAAACCGGGCAGCTGGTTGAACTGGGTCGCCAGCCTGCCGGTCGCTATCAGAGCATGGCGGGCAGCCTGTACAGTGCCGAGCAAGGCTCCATCACCGGCATGGCAGTGGACCCCTCCCGGGGCAGTCTGCTGGCTCTGTTGATTCAGACGCCGTCCCTGGGTGAGCGCATCCAGCAGGGTGGTCCTCCGGGCTATGTCATTATTGCCTTGGGTATCATCGGCCTGTTGCTGGTTCTCGAGCGGCTCATCTTCCTGACCATGGCCGGCCAGCGGATCAAGGCCCAGGTCGGTTCCGGCAAGCCCAACCCCAACAACGCCTTGGGTCGCGTCATGGGTGCTTACGCCGAGAACAAGGACGATGACGTCGAGACTCTGGAGCTGAAGATCGACGAGGCCATCCTCAAGGAGACCCCGGCACTTGAAGCCAGACTCGGCGCGATCAAGATCATTTCCGCCGTGGCGCCACTGCTGGGTCTGCTGGGTACCGTGGTCGGTATGATCCGCACCTTCCAGATGATTACCCTGTTCGGTGCCGGTGACCCGCAGCTCATGGCTGACGGTATCTCCCAGGCCCTGATGACCACCGCCATGGGTCTGACCGTTGCCATTCCGCTGGTGCTCCTGCACGCCGTCGTGGCTGCACAGAGCAAGAAGCTCATCCAGATTCTGGAAGAGCAGAGCACCGGGATCATTGCTAGCCATGCGGAAAAACAGAAATGATCTGGATTGCTGAATCATACGCGGCACTCCGCGACTTTTTTGAGGCGGGCGGGGATGTGCTCTGGGCCATCCTGGCAGTCACCATCCTGCTCTGGACATTCATCCTGGAGCGGCTCTGGTACTTCCGGATGGTCCAGCCCGCCAAGACTCAGAAGGCGCTGGAGACCTGGAACAACATGTCGGACCACGACAGTTGGCAGGCGCGACAGATTCGCGAAAGACTTCTGTCGGAAATCCGCGTGGATGCCGGTCAGTTCATCTTTTACATCAAGACCATGGTTGCCGTGCTGCCCCTTTTGGGGCTGCTCGGCACCGTGACCGGTATGATCCAGGTCTTCGATGTCATGACGGTCCTGGGAACCGGGAACCCGCGCGCCATGGCGGGTGGTGTCTCCGCGGCAACCATTCCCACAATGTCCGGCATGGTGGCAGCACTGTCCGGCCTCTACTTCGGCGCCAGTCTCGACAAGCGTGCCAAGGTAGAGGTTGAGCGGGCTGCGGACCTGCTCCGGTATCACTGAGGGGTAAACAACCATGCGGCGAAAGCATCGTAGACAGGAGGAAAGCGCCGAGGTCAACGTGACCCCACTCCTGGATATTGTCTTCATCATGCTGATCTTCTTCATCGTGACCGCTTCATTCGCGAGAGAGTTTGGTATTGATGTGGACCGCCCGTCCGACGAGCCCGCCGAGGTTCAGCAGGAAGTGGATGTGGTCTTTATCGAGATCACGCAAGCGGGCCAGATTCAGGTGGATAACCGGACCGTGGACATCCGGGCGGTTGAGGCCAACGTGCAAAACCTGCTGTCGGCCAACCCGGACGCACCAGTGGTCGTGTCCGCACACCCGGATGCCGAGTCCGGGCTCCTGGTTCGCGTTATTGACCAGGCCCGGCGCGCTGGTGCCGACAATGTTTCCATCGCCACTAACTGACGGGGCTGATGCCCCGTCAGGGCGACTCTGACAGACGGTAGAGACATGGCCAGAAGACAGGTACAAGCTCAGGCTGAGGAAGACGACGAGATCAACATGACGCCGATGCTGGACATCGTGTTCATCATGCTGATCTTTTTCATCGTGACCAGCTCCTTTATCCGGGAGACGGGGATTGATCCCCTGCGCCCCGAAGCTCAGACGGCAACCGAGCAGGCACGAGGCAATATCCTGATCGGCGTCTCCCCCACAGGTGAGATCTGGATGAACCAGGAGAATATCGAACTGGGCCAGGTCCGACCGATGGTGGAAGACATGCTCTCACAGAACCCGGAGAGCACTGTTGTTGTCGTATCTGATGAGACGGCTACAACCGGCCGTGTGATTGAGGTGATGGATGAAGTCCGCCGTGCCGGTGTGACGGATATTGCCATCGCCACCGAGGGCCGGGGAGGACAGTTGTAATGCGGTATTTGATGGCACTGGTAGGTGGTGTGGTCGTGGCGGTGCTCTTGTTCGTATTCATGCAGCGCATGATCATGACCGACGAGGACGGCGCCCCGAGTCTGGATGACGGCGAACGGATTGATTTCATCCGCGTCGAGCGGGACGAGCAGGTTCGAGAGCGTCAGAGACAGCGGCCGGAAGAACCTGATGAGCCGGAGCCGCCGCCGCCGCCGCCGGAAATGGAGATTCAGCAGGATCAGCCACCGGATGCTCCCCAGATGGACTTCGATATGCCCCAGCTCGATATCCCCACGGGGATGGAAGGCGGTGCCTTCGTTGGTGGGCGCAGCGGTGGTGAGGGTTCAGGTGATGGGGATGTGGTCCCGATCGTCAGAATCGAGCCCCAATGGCCCCGAGAGGCCCTGATGCAGGGCATTGAGGGTTGGGTCCGGGTTGAGTTCACCATTCGCGAGGACGGCTCCGTCGCCAATCCGCGTGTGCTTGAATCGGAACCCCGCCGACTGTTCGATCGGGCAGCCCTGCGGGCCATTACCCGCTGGCGCTTCCGGCCACGTATCGTCGATGGTCGTCCTGTGGAGCGTCAGGCTACCCAGACCATTGAGTTCAACCTGGAGGATGCCCAGTGATGATACGGTCTGCGCAATTTCTGATCTGGGGCGTGTCCCTGGCTCTCGCCCTCACACTCTGGAGTCTTCCTGCGGTGTCTCAGGATGGTCCCGGATTGATGTCCCAGACGACCCATAACCGTCTGGAGCGGATCTGGGAGGCCATTGAGGAAGAGGAATATGACGAGGCCCGGGAACAGATCACCCGTTTGATGGATCGGGTCCGCAATGATCACGAGAGGGCCCACACCCTGCGTGCCTCCGGTTTCCTCCACTCGACTCTGGAGGAATTTGATCAGGCGCTGGAGGATTTCGAGCGTGTGATTGAGCTGGATGCCCTGGGTTCGGAGGCAACGGTGGATCTGTTGCTGAATGTCGCCCAGCTCCACGCCATGGAAGAGAACTTCGAACGGTCGATCGAGTACATCGATCGCTACCTTGCCTATGGCGAAGAGAATATCGAGGATTTCAGGCCCCGCCCTCGGGTGTACCAACTGGCGGCCCAGTCCCATCTCCAGCTCAATCAGTTTCGTGAGGCCTTGCCGTATATTGATACGGCCATCGAGCTCTCTGAACAGCCGAATGAATCCTTCTATCGGGTGAAGTTTACGATTCACGCTGAATTGGAGGAATTCCAGGAAGCGGCTGATACGCTTCAGGACATGCTTGAGCATTGGCCGGACAACATGCGTTACTGGTATCAGCTGTTCGGCATGTTCATGGAGCTGGGCAATGAGGAAGGTGCGCTTGGTGCGCTCGCCGTCCCTTATCGTAAGGGCCTGTTCGACGATACCGACCACTACGTCAATCTCTATCGGCTCTACATGTTCGAGAATGCGCCCTTCGAAGGCGCACAGGTCCTGGCTGCGGGAATGGACGCTGGCGAGGTGCCTCGAAACGAGCGCTATCTCGGCCAGTTGGCAAACGCCTACGTTCGTGCTGAAGAGACCGACAGGGCCATATCCGTGTTGGAAGAGCTGGCCGAAGTGGAGGGCAGCGGTGAGCCCTGGTTCCGTATCGCTCAGCTTGAGCAGCAGCGAGGAAGGTGGGAGCAGCTGGAATCTGCCGCCACAAGAGCTTATGAGCTCGGCGGGCTGGACCGTCCCGGCATGGCCCTCGTGTTGATGGGCCGAGCCGCTGCCGAGCAGCAGCAATGGGATCGCGCCCACACGGCCTTCAGCCGCGCCATGGAGTATGAAGACGCCGAACGCCAGGCTCGACAATGGATTTCCTTTGTGGAGGAAGAGCGGCAGCTCCGCGAGCAGTAAGTCGCTCTGCTGGTTTGCAGGTGGTCAAGCCCCGGTGAGGCATCGCCGGGGCTTTTTTGTGGCTGCTGATTACCTCTGCTGGTGACTGTTGAACTCACCGCGACCGAGGAAGGACGGGCCGCAAGCCAGGCTCAAGAAGCCCTGGTCTGGGATCTTGTTGACGCCCTCAGGATTGATCCCGCTCCCGACACGGCTCAGGAAGTTCCGAAAGGATTCGACGACGAGCTTCCTGCTGGAGCCGCAGCCTTTCCGTTCGGCTTTTTCCCCGCGGGGGCACATCTGGATGAATGATGACCTCGATCCGGCCGGGCGCAGGTAGCCATATCCGTGCCGGTAGTGCCTGACGGCTGCCGCGAATGGTCACCGGCACAACGGTCATCCCGGTCCGGACAGCGGTGACGAAGGCACCCGCACGAAAGGGCAGCAAGCCGGGTTCTTGCGTGAAGGTCCCTTCCGGAAACATGCCAATGGCATCCCCCCGGGCTGCACGCTGCAATATGGTGCGGCTGTCACCGCGTCCACGCAGGCTGCCGGAGCGGTCGACGAACAGGGAACCCAGTCGACGCAGCAGCAACCCCACGAGCGGTACCGAGGCCATTTCCCGCTTGATTACGAAACTGAAGCGGGGCGGGAGCAGGGCGGTGAGGATAATCCCGTCCAGATAGGAGGCGTGGTTCGCGACCACGATGCAACTGTCCTCGGGCATCCGGTCCAGTCCCTCCAGCTCCAGTCTGAGCCCCATTATCCGCAGCAATACGCGACTGGCGAAGCTCGCCAATTGGCGCCGTCTTTGCCTGCCGGGTGCGAGGACGATGACCGGCGTGCTCAGCAGTGCCCAGCCCATGCCGAGAGGAAGACTGATGATGGCCAACAGGCGCCAGGGACTGCGTGGAGACGACTTTCGGTACGGTGGGCGAGCAGTAGGGTTTGATTTTGACATAATATCCAGTTAGTTTATCCCCCAACACCCACGATCAAGGCGAAAGGCATGGATCAAGAGACAGGCCCGACCAAGTCTGCCACCGATGCGCCTATCGAGCGTTTCCTGGATGCCATGTGGATGGAGCGCGGCTTGTCGGAGAACACTCTTTCGGCGTACCGGGCCGACCTCCAGAACTTGCGCCAGTGGGTTGAGGCTCAGCAACTCGACCTCGTGGCTCTGGAGCGAGAGGATATTCTGGAGTTTTTGGCCTGGCGAGTCCAGAAGGGCGCCCGGCCGCGATCCACGGCCAGGCAGCTCTCCAGCATTCGCCGTTTTTTCCGTTTTCTTGTCAGAGAGGGGCAGCGCAGTGACGACCCCTCGGCGGAAATTGACATGCCACGTCTGGGGCGCCCGCTGCCCCGTTCCCTCGGAGAAGAAGAAGTCGAGGCCCTGCTGGCCGCGCCGGAAACGGACAAGCCCCTGGGCCTTCGAGATCGGGCCATGCTAGAACTGCTCTACGCGACTGGTTTGCGGGTCTCCGAGCTGGTGGGGCTGCGCCTGGACCAGGTCAACCTCCAGCAGGGCGTCATTCGAATCAGGGGCAAGGGCGACCGGGAACGCCTGGTTCCCATTGGTGAGGAGGCCCAGGGGTGGTTGCACCGCTATGTCAGTGAAGCACGTCAACAGATCCTGGGGGGGCGCGAGAGCCCCTGCCTGTTTCCGACCCGCCGCAGCCAGAGCATGACGCGTCAGGCATTCTGGCACATCATCAAGCGCTACTCGCAGCGGGCCGGCATATCCAGCGGCCTCTCACCTCATACCCTGCGCCATGCCTTTGCAACCCATCTACTGAACCACGGGGCAGATTTGCGAGTAGTGCAGATGCTGCTGGGGCACAGTGATGTCTCCACGACGCAAATCTATACCCATGTGGCTCGAGAGCGGCTCAAGAGCCTGCACCAGTCCCATCACCCCAGGGGATAGGCGGTAAGGGACTGGCTCAGCGATCCCCTTCGTGGGATCTGATCTCGTCCAGCATCCTCGCCACCGGCAGGTAGCCGCGGATCATATGACCGGAATCGGTGATGATTGCCGGGGTGCCCGTGACCTGCATCTGGCGGCCTAGCTGGAAATGATTCGCCGTGGGCGTCTGATCGCAGACATCGCTGTCCGGTGTACCTCCGCTCTTGGCATAGTCCATGGCCGCATTCCGGTCATCAGCACACCAGACACGATCCGATTTTTCCCAGGCCGGGCTCTGTTCGCCGCCGCGGGGATAGAACAGGTAATGGACGGTAACCCCGGCCTCATTCAGGTCATCCATGTCCCGGTGCAATTGCCGACAATAACCACAGTCAATATCCGTGAATACGGTCACGCTGTATTGCTCGTTCTCCGCCGGGTAACTGATGCGGCTGTCTGGGTCTACCTGCGCCAGAACGTCTCGGCGTGCGTCGGCACGGGCCCGCTCAGTCAGGTTGTCCCGGCTGGGCAGGTGGATCAGATCCCCCTGGAAAAGATGCTCACCGGAGTCGTCCACGTAGACAATGTCCGGTCCGACGCGCAGCACCCACCAGCCGTCTACATCGGCCCGGGAGAGCTGGCTTTCCTCGATGGGCAGATTGGGCAGATGCTCCTGCAGGGCCTCGATGATTTTCTCTCGGTCCCCGGCCGCGGCGGGAAGACTCAGGGAAAGCCCGAGCAGGAAAATGGCGGCAATGGTCATTGAAAGACTGGTTCTTCTGAACATGGTTACTCCGCTTGGCTGCTAATCGGCGCGCTGGGCGCGACGGTCTGGCCCAATATTGCCAATGGTCCATCATAGCAAGTCGCGGGCAGGATTGTTTTGTTACAGGCCGGCGAGTCGACGCACGCGGGCTAGATAGTGTTTCTCGTCGGGGGGCAGGCCCTGACGCTGGGCTTGCCAGAGCACATCGCCCAGGATTTCCATGATCTCATGCTCTGCCCGCATGACGCTGCCCAGCCGTTGACACAGGGCCGTATGGGCTTCCCGAATACCCGGCGGTCGGTCGGTACTGAGTTGTTCCCGAATGGTGATGTGCATGCCCATGTGCAGGAAGGGGTTTTCCTCACCCGTGTCGGGGGTCCACTCCTGAGCGACACCCCGCTCACCGGATTCCAGCAAGCGGTGATACTCGGGGTGTTCCTGAATCACGTCAGCGATGATTCTTTCCAGGTCCTGGAGGGGTTCCCCGGCCTGTGCCTTGGCCCAGGTCTGGATGAACATCTGCCGGATCTGATCTCGGTTAGCGTCGAACATAGGGGCAAGTGACAAGCTCTCTCATACGGGTTTCTCCGGCCATTCGCACAGGTCGGCGATGGGACAGTTGTAGCAATCGGGCTTGCGGGCCTTGCAGACATAGCGGCCATGCAGGATCAGCCAGTGGTGAGCATCTTTCTTGAATTCCGCCGGGGTGGTCCTGAGAAGGCGGTCTTCCACCGCGCGAGGGGTCTTGCCGGGGGCCAGGCGGGTGCGGTTGGCGACCCGGAAAATATGAGTATCCACTGCGATGGTCGGTTCCCCGAAAGCCGTATTGAGGATGACGTTGGCCGTCTTGCGACCAACCCCCGGCAGGGCTTCCAGTGCCTTTCGATCTCTGGGGACCTCGCCACCGTGCCTTTCCAGCAGAATCCTGCAGGTTTTGATCAGATTGGCGGCCTTGCTGTTGTACAGACCAATGGTCTTGATGTGCTCCTTGAGTCCTTCCTCACCCAGGGACAGAATGCTCTCCGGCGTATTGGCCACGGGGAACAGGCGTGCTGTGGCCTTGTTGACCCCCACATCAGTCGCCTGGGCTGACAACAGCACCGCAACCAGCAGCTCAAAGGGCCCGCTGTAGTTGAGCTCGGTCGTGGGCTCGGGATTGGCGGCCCGCAGCCGTTGAAAGATTTCCGTCCGCTTTTCCCGGTTCATGCTCTGGCTTCCTTGGCCGAGCTGGCGGATGCTCGCTGTTGTCGGGCATCGATCCAGTTCTTTGCCGCGACCAGCAATCCCAGCCCAATAAAGGCACCGGGCGGCAGGACCGCCAGCAGCAGGCCGTCATAGGCGGGAATGGGTTGAAGCGTGAGGTCGACGGCTGCGCCAAACATCATCTCCGCGCCGGCCAGCAAGGTCCCCTGCCCAAGCAGTTCCCGCATGGCCCCCAGGACCACCAGAACCGCCGTGAAGCCCAGGCCCATGGCCAGGCCATCGACAAAGGCACGTGGCACGGGATTGCGGGAAGCGAACGCTTCCGCCCGACCAATGATGGTGCAATTGGTGACGATCAGCGGAATGAATATCCCCAGAACCCGGTACAGGTCATGGAAGAAGGCGTTCATGGCCAGTTCCACGGCCGTGACCAGGGAGGCGATGATCATGACGAAGACCGGAATCCGTATCTCCGGATGGACCGCGTGGCGAATGAAGGATACCGCCAGGTTGGAGCCGATCAGGACAATGGTCGTGGCGATCCCTAGCCCAAGACCGTTGATGGTCGTGCCGGTCACCGCCAGCAAAGGGCACAGGCCCAGTAGCTGCACCAGGCCAGGGTTGTTGGTCCACAGGCCCTCGCGGGCGATGTCGCGGTAAGTGCTCATAAGAGAGTGGACGGTTCACCGGGAACTTGAGGTTTCTTCGGCAGTCTCGGGGAAAATCAGTTGTCTGTTCGCCTCGAAGTATACCAAACCTCGGCGTACAGCCCGGACCACGGCGCGGGGGGTGATGGTGGCGCCGGTAAACTGGTCGAACTCGCCGCCATCGGCTTGCACCTGCCATTTCTTCTCCGGCTCCTCGCCCAGGGATCGACCCTCGAAGTCGTGGATCCAATCCGAGCGGCGAACCTCAATGGGGTCTCCAAGGCCCGGCGTTTCCGAGTGCCGGGTGACCCGCACACCCGCCAGCCGGCCATCCACGCGCACACCCATCAGCATGTGAATGGGGCCGCCATAGCCATCCGGTGCCACCACCGGAAAGATGGCCGCCACCGGCTCACCGTCCTCGAAGGCCCGGTGAACCATAACCGGAGTGTCCAGACTCAGGCCCGTCCCATCCGCCAGCTCCACGGTATCGCTGACCAGATCGTTGTCGTAATGATCGGCAGGCAGGATTTCCTGCAGGCTGGCCAATCGGGCCCGGCGCTCATTCTCCGCAATCCGATCTCGGGTCATCTGCTCGGTCAGGGCTACCAGACCACCCCCGACCAAGGCAAAGGCGGCCAGCAATACGGCAGCGATGGCCATGGAACGGATCAGGCGGGATTGTTGTGCGCTCATGCCGGAATCCCGGAACCCAAAGCTTGAAGCCTGAAGAGCCTATTTCTCATGCCCATAAACCCTCGGTTTGGTATAGCGATCAATCAACGGTACCGCCATATTCATCATCAAGACGGCGAAGGCAACCGCATCGGGATATCCGCCCCAGGTCCGGATCACATAGATCAGCACCCCGATACCCGCCCCGTAGATCAGCCGACCCAGCCGAGTGGTGGCTGCCGACACCGGATCCGTGGCGATAAAGAAGGCACAGAGCAGGGTGGCGCCGCTGAACAGATGGAAGGCCGGTGAAGCGTGGCTGTCCGGGTCAATCAGATAGAACAGGGTTGCCGGTAGCAGGACGCCAGCGAGCACCGCCACCGGAATCTGCCAGCGAATGACCTTCGTGTAGATGAGCCACAGACCGCCAATGATGATGCCATTGCCGATCCACTCCCAGCCGTAGCCACCCATATCGCCGAAGCGGGGGTCGGCGGTGATTTCGGCGATGGTACGGGCCATGCCCAGCTCGGTTTTCATCACGTCCAGGGGCGTGGCTCGGCTGATGGCATCCAGGGTGGTGGCTCCCGGCAGCTCACCGGTGAGAATGGCGACCAGTTGCGCCCAGGCATTGGGAAAGTTCCCATCGTCGACCAATTGACGCGGTGGCAACCACTGCGTCATCTCCACCGGGAATGAAATGAGCAGAACCACATAGCCGGCCATTGCCGGGTTGAAGGGGTTGTGTCCCAGCCCCCCATAGAGGTGCTTGGCGAAGATGATGGCAAAGGCTACACCGGTCACCGTGATCCACCAGGGGGTGGTCGGTGGCAGGCAGAAGGCCAGCAAAACGGCTGTGACAATTGCGCTCAGGTCGAGGAGGTGGCGCTGGATGGGCTTGCCGCGAAGATAAAGCATCAACGCTTCGGCGGCCACGGCAACAGTCGAGGCAATGATGATGTTGAATATAATGCCCCAGCCGAAGAACCAGACCCAGGCCAGCAGTGCCGGAACAAGCGCCAGCAACACCCGCAGCATCATGGTGGTGACTGAATTCTGGGGCGCCAGATGGGGCGCTGGTCCGGTCGTGAATCGCATCAGTCGCCCTTCTCGCCGCTGTCCTGTTGCCTGCGCGCCTTGACGCGAGACAGGATGGCGTCGATCTCGGATTTCACTTCCTTGTCCCCCTTCTTGCGGGCCGCCAGGCTG
Source organism: Natronospira elongata (assembly GCF_034931365.1). Taxonomy (NCBI): domain Bacteria; kingdom Pseudomonadati; phylum Pseudomonadota; class Gammaproteobacteria; order Natronospirales; family Natronospiraceae; genus Natronospira; species Natronospira elongata. The sequence continues at coordinate 32,732 of NZ_JAYGII010000004.1, read as the reverse complement.
GCTTTCTTTTCCTCCAGGCGGCGCTTCTTCTCTTCGGCCTCTCGTGCCAGGCGGGCCTGACGCTCTTCGTAGCGGCGGCGTGCAAGCTCGGATTTCTGTCTTTCCTGCTGCCTTGCCCAGATCTCGGTCTTGGCCGCCCGGAAGTACTGTACCAGGGGGATATGGCTGGGGCAGACCACGTCGCAGCAGCCGCATTCGATGCAGTCAAACAAATGGTAGGCCTCGGCCTCTTCAAGGTCCCGGTCCCGGGCGTGCCAGTAGAGTTGTTGCGGCAGCAGGCTGGCAGGGCAGACTTCCGCGCACTCGCCGCAGCGAATGCAAGGCATGGCATGCTTCTCCGTCACTACTTCCGTGTCACTGGCAGCCAGAACGCAGGTGCTGCCCTTGACGACCGGGATCTGGTCATTACTGAGGGCGAAGCCCATCATGGGGCCACCCATGATCAGCCGCTCCGCGCTACCCGTATAGCCGCCGCAGAAGGACAGCAGATCAGCCACCGGTGTTCCCAGTCGGGCGATGACATTGCGGGGCTGGTGCACCCCCTCGCCGGTCACGGTGACCACACGCTCGGTCAGGGCTTCACCGTAATGGATCGCTCGCCAGGCAGCCAGTGCGGTACCCACATTGTGACAAATGGCACCCACATCGATGGGCAAGCCACCACTGGGCACCTCTCGACCCAGCAGGGTCTGGATCAGCTGCCGTTCTCCGCCTTCGGGATAGACGGTGGGCACCATGACCCGCTCAATGCGCTCATCCTTCGAGGCTTCAATGGCTGCATCCACTGCCGCCATGGCTTCAGGGGTGTCGGCCTCTATGGCGACCAGCGCCCTGGGACAATCCAGGGCGACAAGCATGGTTTGCACACCGGCAATGACTTCATCGGCCCGCTCCCGAAGCAGCATGTCATCACAGCTGATATAGGGCTCGCATTGGGCGCCGTTTATGATCAGCACTTCTGCTTGGCGCTCACCAGTTGGATTCAGTTTGACATGGGTGGGGAAGGCCGCACCGCCAAGCCCGGCAACGCCACACTCACGAAGGCGATTGCGCAGCCGGGAGGGATGGACCGCTGCCGGGTTTTCAATGGCCGGGCGGCTCTGCTCTTCCTCGTCCAGCCCATCGGCCTCAATCACGATGCAGTCGGCAAGCAAGCCGGAAGGATGGGGAATGGGGCGGGGCTCGACGGCAGTGACGGTGCCTGAAGTGGGTGCATGGATGGGCAGGCTGAAATAGCCCTCGGCACGAGCGATTACCTGGCCCCGCAGGACCCGCTCCCCAACCGCCACCACCGGCTCGGCGGGGTCCCCCTCATGCTGCAGCAGAGGCAGGACGTACTCAAAACCCAGCGGCAAGCGCAGCAATGGCTGCTCGGTGGACATCGCCTTACGCGGATCCAGCGCAAGGCCGCCAGGAAATCCGTGTAGTGATTGGGGGTTTTCCATTCGCGTGCCGCTTGCCTGCTTGGGTGGAAGGTCTAGTCTGCCGTGCCAGTTTCGGGAAGTGAACTTTTCACTGCTTATTCTGCCATTGCGGGATTTCATCCGGGAATGGCGGCTGCCAGTCACCGATGTCCTGGCGGCGTGGCACCATGTCAATGCAGTCCACCGGGCAAGGTTCAATGCAGAGGTCACAGCCGGTGCATTCCGACTCGATGACCGTATGCATCTGCTTTGCGGCCCCCAGAATGGCATCCACCGGGCAGGCCTGAATGCATTTGGTGCAGCCGATGCAGACATCTTCATCGATGACGGCCACTGTCGGCGCGGCTTCCTCGCCATTTTCCGGGTTCAGTGGTTTGCTTTCCCGGTCCAGGAGATCGGCCAGGGCGGTAATGGTGGCTTCGCCACCGGGGGGGCATTGGTTGATGTCCGCCTCACCGTTGGCAATGGCCTCGGCATAGGGCCGGCAGCCGGGAAAGCCGCATTGCCCGCATTGGGTCTGGGGCAGCAGGGCGTCCACCTGATCGGCCACGGGATTGCCCTCGGTGCGAAAACGCACCGCCGCAAATCCCAGCACCAGCCCGAAGGCGGCGGCAAGGCCAGAGAGTGTGAGCACTGCTTCGATCATTGTCTGATTGCTCAACAAGATAAAAGGCGATCTCGCGCAGAGACGCAAAGACGCAGAGGGAAAAACTATTGTGGGGGAGGAGTAACCGTTGTGGGAGAGGTCTTAGCTTCCACCATGCCATCAAATGGCGGGGCTGAGGTCAAAACCTCTCCCATCGCAGGTCGGCACAAGCCTCCCTTCATTCTTGCTTTCTCTGCGTCTTTGCGCGAGGCCAGCTTTTCCAGCATTTTCGATGGCTCCAGTATCGTCATCCAGCGACCAAGCCCGAAAAACCCATGAACGCCAAAGACATCATCCCCGCCGTGATCAGGCCGATGGCGGCACCCCGAAAGGGGATGGGTACATCGGCGGCAGCGAGGCGCTCGCGCAGCCCGGCAAAGAGGATCAGCACCAGGCAGAAGCCGATCGCCGCGCCGAAGCCGAAAACCACGGATTCGAAAAATCCGTGAGCCTCCTGCACATTCAACAGGGCCACCCCCAGTACCGCACAGTTGGAGGTGATCAGTGGCAGAAAGATGCCAAGCACCTGATACAGCAATGGACTGGTCTTCTTCACCACCAGTTCCGTGAACTGCACTACCCCGGCAATGACCAGGATAAAGGCAATGGTCCGCAGGTATTCAAGACCCAGGGGCGCCAGCAGCAAGGCGTTCACCAGGTAGCCGGCCACCGAGGCGATGGTGAGCACGAAAGCGGTGGCCAGGGCCATGCCGGCGGCCGTTTCCAGCTTGCGCGACACCCCCATGAAGGGGCACAGGCCCAGGAACTGGACCAGAACGAAGTTGTTCACCAGCACGGTGGCCAGGAGGATCAACGCCAGGTCGGTCATTGTGCCCTCGCCGTGTCGGAACTGATGATCATTGGGGCCTCGTCTAGGCGCATACCTGCTAATTGCCCCCTGCCGATCAGCCGGGCGGGCCACGAGCTACGAGCAACGAGCTGCGAGCCGGCGCCGGGTAGCTCGTTGCTCGTAGCTCGCAGCTCGCAGCTCATTTCACCCGCATCCCCGGCGTTGCCCCCGAATCCGGTTCGAGGATATGCAGGCTCTTGCCGTCACCGGCAGCCAGGACCATGCCCTCGGACAGGCCGAAGCGCATCTTCCGGGGCTTGAGGTTGGCGACCATGACGGTCAGCTTGCCTTCCAGGTCTTCAGGGGCATAGGCAGACTTGATACCGGCAAAGACCTGGCGGGTCTCGCCGCCAATGTCCAATTGCAGGCAGAGTAGCTTGTCGGCGCCTTCCACATGCTCGGCCTTGACGATTTTGGCCACACGCAGGTCAACCTTCATGAAATCATCGATGGTGCATTCCGGAGCCAGATCATCCACGGCGTTCTTCTCCTGGGGTGCTTGTTTCTTCTTGCCGGCATCGACAGCGGTCTGGGCCTCCAGATTTTCCCTGGAGGCCTCCAGCAGCTTGTCGATCTGCTCGGATTCCACGCGGGTGAGCAGGGGCTTGAACTTGCGGATCTCGTGATCGAGCAGCGGCTCGGCCAGATCCTGCCAGCGCGGGGCCTCGATATTCAGGAAATGCTCGGCCCGCTCGGCCAGGGCCGGGACGACCGGGCGAAGGTAGCCGGTGAGCACCCGGAAAAGATTCAGTGCGGCGGTGCAGATGGCCTGCACTTCAGCCAGCCTGGATTCATCCTTGGCCAGGGTCCAGGGGGCCTTTTCGCTGACATATTGATTCACCCGGTCAGCCAGGGCCATGATCTTGCGCATGGCCTGGGAGAAGGCGCGGCGCTCGTAGTCGGCGGCAATCTCTTCCGAGGCCGCGACCACTTCCTCGTAAAGGGCCTTGCCCTCGGCCTCCATGGTGTCGCCCAGGCGGTTATCGAATTTCTTGCGAATGAAGCCAGCCGTGCGGCTGGCGATGTTCACCAGCTTGCCCACCAGGTCCGAGTTCACCCGGCTGGTGAAATCAGCCAGGCTGAGATCGATGTCCTCCACCCGGTCGGAGAGCTTGGCGGCGAAGTAATAGCGCAGGTATTCCCCGTCCAGATGATCCAGCCAGGTGCGGGCCTGGATGAAGGTACCCCGGGACTTGGACATCTTCTGGCCGTCCACGGTGAGAAAACCGTGGGCCCAGACGGCGGTGGGCCGGCGAAAGCCCGCGCCATGCAGAATGGCCGGCCAGAACAGGGCATGGAAGTAGATGATGTCCTTGCCGATGAAGTGATAGACCTCGGTCTTTTCTTCCTGGCCGGCGGCCCAGAAGTCATCGAAGTTCAGGTCGTCGCGACGATCACAGAGCTGGCGGAAGCTGGCCATGTAGCCCATGGGGGCATCCAGCCAGACATAGAAATACTTGCCGGGGGCATCGGGGATCTCGAAGCCGAAGTAGGGGGCATCCCGGGAGATGTCCCAGTCCTGCAGGCCGGCATCAAACCATTCCCGAAGCTTGGCGGAGACCGCTTCCTGCAGATTGTTCTGAACCCGGCCATCAGCCCCGGTCCATTCCTTCAGCATGGCCTCGAAATCCGCCAGGCGGAAGAAATAGTGCTCCGATTCCCGCTCCACCGGCGTGGTGCCGGAAATCACCGAAACCGGGTTCTTCAGCTCTGCCGGGGAATAGGTGGCCCCGCAGACTTCACAGGAATCGCCGTACTGGTCCTCGGCGCCACACTTGGGGCATTCCCCCCGAATGAAGCGATCAGGCAGGAACATCCCTTCCTGCTCGTCATAGGCCTGGCGAATGCTGCGGGATTCGATATGCCCGGCATCCCGCAGGCGCTTGTAGATGGTCTCCGCCAGTGCCCGGTTTTCGTCCGAATGGGTGGTGTGATAGTTGTCGAAGTCCACCCGAAAGGCATCGAAATCCGCCTTGTGGCTGTCAGCAAATCGCTGAATCAGGGCCTCGGGGCTGATGCCCTCCTGGCGCGCCTTGAGCATGATGGGGGTGCCGTGGGCATCCTCTGCACAGACGTAATGACATTCATGCCCGCGCATCTTCTGGAAGCGCACCCAGATATCGGTCTGGATGTACTCCAGCAGATGCCCCAGGTGAAGGGGACCGTTGGCGTAGGGCAGGGCACTGGTGACGAGTATCCGGCGTCGCTGGTCGCTCATGAGCGGACGGGCTCCGGTTGCAATGAAAAAAGCGGGAAAATTAAGCGGTTTATTATGCCATAGCTGGCCTTGGGGCAGCAGTCCGGCGAATTCCCGCCCCGGTATTTGCTAGAATGCCGCCACCTCCCAATCACACCCCGGAAGGACCATGAGCAGCGAGATTCTCGATCGCCTAGAGCCCCTGCTGGCCGAATTCGACGACCCCATCCTGGGCCGGGCCCTGGCCGGGGCAAGAGTGACCGTGGAGGCGGAGTCTCCACTGACCCTGCGCCTGACCCTCGGCTACCCGGCCGCCGGCCTCCGTGAGGCTCTGGCTGAAGCCGCCGCCGAGTGGCTGGGGGATCGGCTGGGCGAGGCGGTCAGCATTGAGATCGACTGGGAGATCGCCAGTCATGCGGTGCAGGGCAGTTTGCGGCCCATGGCCGGGGTGAAGAATATTATCGCCGTGGCCTCGGGCAAGGGCGGGGTGGGTAAATCCACCACCGCAGCCAACCTGGCCCTGGCGCTGGCCGCCGAGGGTGCCTCGGTGGGGGTGCTGGATGCGGATATCTATGGTCCCAGCCAGCCCCAGATGCTGGGCGCCTCGGGCCGTCCCACCACCCAGGATGGCAAGAAGATGCAGCCCCTTGAGGCCCATGGCCTCAAGGTCATGTCGGTGGGTTTTCTGATGGATCCGGAGCAGCCCATGGTCTGGCGCGGGCCCATGGTCACCCAGGCCCTGAACCAGCTCATTTCCGACACCGACTGGGGTGATGTGGATTATCTGGTGGTGGACATGCCCCCGGGCACGGGCGACATTCAGTTGACCCTGGCTCAGCGTGTCCCGGTGAGTGGCGCGGTGATCGTGACCACGCCTCAGGAGATTTCCCTGCTGGATGCCCGCAAGGGCCTGAAAATGTTCCAGAAGGTGGATGTCCGGGTGCTGGGGATTGTGGAAAACATGGGCGTGCATATCTGCAGCAATTGCGGCCATGAGGAGTCCATCTTCGGCGAGGGCGGCGGCCAGCGCCTGGCGGCCCAGTTCGAAACGCCCCTGCTGGGTAGCCTGCCCTTGGACCCGCGCATCAGAGAGGAAGTCGACGGCGGCCGCCCCACGGTGGTCGTGGACCCGGAGGGCCCCGTCGCCCAACGCTATCGCGACATGGCCCGCCGCATGGCCCGCGAGCTGGCGACCCAGGGCGGGGAAGCGGAGGCAGCATTTCCCAACATTTCAGTCGTGGATGACTGAAATGTTGGGAGTGAACAGTTCCCAGTGAACAGCTGGCAGTGCCCGTGAAGATGCCGTGCCGCTTCGGCGGAGCACGGGCAAGCTTATGGTTCGCTGTGGCAACGATTCATCAGGAAACGGCAGGTATCCCACGTTGGCATGGCTTGCTGTTCACTGGGAACTGTTCACTGTTCACTCAAGCTACTTGACCGGTATGATTCCGTCGATCGGTTCTGTGCCGGATCGAAGCCAACAAACCCGAGGGAGAAAATCGTTGTGAGCATCAAATCCGATCGCTGGATCAAGCGGATGGCGGAACAGGAGGGGATGATCGAGCCCTTCGAACCGGGTCAGATCAAGACCGGGGCTGACGGAGAGCGCCTGATTTCCTACGGCACCTCCAGTTACGGCTACGATGTTCGCTGCTCCCGGCATTTCAAGGTTTTCACCAATATCAACTCGGCCATCGTTGACCCCAAGGGTTTCGACGACAAGAGCTTTGTGGATGTGGAATCGGATGTCTGCATCATTCCGCCCAACTCCTTTGCCCTGGCCAGCACGGTGGAATATTTTCGGATTCCCCGCTCGGTACTCACCATCTGCCTGGGCAAGTCCACTTATGCCCGCTGCGGCATCATCGTCAATGTCACGCCTTTGGAACCGGAGTGGGAAGGGCATGTGACCCTGGAGTTTTCCAACACCACCCCCCTGCCGGCCAAGATCTACGCCAATGAGGGTGTGGCCCAGATGCTTTTCCTGGAATCGGATGAAGTCTGTGAAGTGTCCTACAAGGACCGGGGTGGCAAGTACCAGGGGCAGCGGGGTGTTACCTTGCCCAGGGCTTGAGGGGGCAGCGATCAGCGATCGCTGCTTTCCAGCTCCATGCGCACGGTGCGTTCGCCCGGCTCGCTTTGTTCCAGCTTGACGGGAAGGTAGTCCAGCTCGGGTGCCATCCAGAGGCTGAGAACACGTTCGGAGTCTGCGTCCTTGAGGTCCACCCGGACCGTGTCGAAGCGTCCGGCGCGGGTGCGGATGCGTTCCTCGCCGGCATAGTCCAGTGCCTGCTCGAATTGCCGGTCGCGGTCCACGATATGGAAGCCTTCGGGCCGCTCATCATTGGCCAGGGACCGCATCAGCACGTACTGTGCCAGGAAGCGATCCAGGCTGTGGGCGGGCACCTCCAGTTCACCCCGGTCACCATCGTCGTTGAAACGGACGATGCCATCATTCAGGTCGAAGGCCAGATGCCGCTGCCGGCGAGTGTCGCCCCCTTCACGGTGGTGATAGCGGTAATCCAGCGCTTGAATGCCGTTTTCGACAACCCGGAAGCGGGAGCGCTCGGTAATGATGTCATCACGAAACATGGAGACGACGCCGGCCGGTTCGCTGCGTGATTGCCACAGCCATTCATCATCGTTCCAGCGTTCCAGGGTGAAGACCGTGCTGGCACCGCGCATGGAGCCGTAATAGGCCCGGTACTCGGCAGTGAAACCACGCTCCTTGCCATCGAGGGGGGGCACCGCCAACACCAGGGCGGCCAGCAAGATGACGCCGACAATCCTTTTCATTCCAACTCCTCTCCATTCCAGGGCAGGCGCAGTGGTCGCTCCAGTACCTTGCCATCAAACGTAGGCTGACTGCCATCGAGTCCGATCCGCCCATCGGCCACCAGCTCCAGGACCATGGGATACAGTCTACGTTCTCTGGCCCGTGTACGCTGCTCAAGTTCCGCCGCGGTGTCCCGGCGCTGGATGGGCACCTCGGCCTGGGCAATCACCGGCCCCCCGTCCAGGTCTTCGGTGACAAAGTGCACGCTGCAGCCATGCATTGTGTCATTGGCATCCAGTGCCCGCTGGTAGGTGTTGAGTCCCCGGTGGGCGGGGAGCAGGGAAGGATGGGTGTTGAGCATTCGCCCCGCGAAGGCGCGGACGAAGTCGCCGCCGAGTATTCGCATATAGCCGGCCAGAACGACCCAATGAGCCTGGCTGGCATCAATGGCCTCGGCCAGCGCCCCTTCGTGGGCGGCCTGGTCCTGGAAGTCTCGCCGTGGCAGTGCCCGGGCCGGGATGCCGGCCGCTTGGGCCACTTTCAGGCCACGGGCCTTCTGGCGGTCACTGAGTACCAGGGTCGGCCTGGCCCTGCAGAGGCCGTCGGCGTTAGCCTTGAGGATCGCCTCCAGGGTGGTGCCGGCCCCGGACAGCATGACCGCCACGGGGAAGTCTTTGCCTGCCTGGACACTCACCGGTATTGGACGCCCTCAATGCCCCGGCCGACGCGGCCGATACTGAAGACCGTTTCACCCGCTGCTTCGAGACAGGCTGTGGCTTTCTCGGCTTCTGCCTCGGGGACGATCACCACCATGCCGATGCCGCAATTGAAGGTGCGCCGCATTTCGGCCGTCTCCACGGCGCCTTTTTCCTGCAGCCACTGGAACAGCGGCGGGAGAGACCAGCTTTGCGGGTCGATTTCTACCCCCAGCCCTTCCGGCAGTATCCGCGGGATGTTTTCCGTCAGGCCACCGCCGGTGATGTGGGCGACTCCGCCGACGGTGCACTGCTCGAACAGGTCGAGCAGGGACTTGACGTAGATGCGGGTCGGCGCCAGCAAGGCCTCGCTCAGGCTCTGCTCCCCGATCTTGACCTGGTCGGGATCACTCTCCCGCGCCAGAATCTTGCGCACCAGGGAATAGCCGTTGGAGTGCACCCCGGAGGAGGCCAGGCCCAGGACCCGGTCACCGTCGCCAATGCGGCTGCCGTCGATGATCTGGTCCTTCTCCACCACGCCGACCGTGAAGCCGGCCAGGTCGTAGTCGCCGTCTCCGTACATGCCGGGCATTTCAGCGGTCTCACCGCCAATCAGGCCCGCCCCGGCCAGCTCACAGCCACGGGCTATGCCGCGGACCACATCCGCGGCCACGTCCACATCCAGGCGGCCGGTGGCGTAATAATCCAGAAAGAACAGCGGCTCGGCCCCAAGCACCACGATATCGTTGACACACATGGCAACCAGGTCGATGCCAACCGTGTCATGGCGGTTGAGGTCCAATGCCAGTCGCAATTTGGTGCCCACGCCGTCAGTACCCGATACCAGTACCGGCTGACGGTAGCCACTGGGAAGCTCGAACAGACCACCGAAGCCGCCCAGGCCGGTGATCATGCCAGGCCGGCGGGTGGCCGCCACCGCCGGACCGATTCGACGGACGAGTTCATTGCCGGCATCGATATCGACGCCCGCGTCACGATAGGTGAGGGAGTCCTTGCTGCTCATGACAGATTCCGAAGCAGGTTGCGGGATTCCGGCTTGGGAGCCGGAGACGTTTCCAGTGCCGCGCCAGTCCGGTGTCGGAGCCTCGCGACGGCTGTGGTATTGTACACGAGCACGAAAGCATGGACCGGATGCGGATTACTCGTTCCTGGGGCGAGCTCATGGTGTTGTGGACGCTCGGCATGGGCCGGGCATCGGGGATAACGAACTCAGCGGGATGGCTGGCAGCTTGATGAATTGCTCGATTTTTGCCCGGCGTGGCGCCCTGTTCCTGATCATTCTCCTGTGGATACCCTTCTTGGCCAGCCTCGCGGCCGAACCGGGGGTCAGCGGCGATGCCCTCTATGAGGCACGGGTGGAGGTGCCTGACCGCAGCGACGCCAGTCGCCAGGCCGGGATTCGAGAGGCCGGCCTGCGTGTCCTGTCCCGCGTGACTGGATTTCGAGATCCCAAGGATCATCCGCCGCTGGAACCCGTCGTGGACGAGCTTGAGCAGCTGGTGGAGCGTTTTCGTATCGAAAGTGGCGATAACGGTGAGTTCAGCCTCTGGGCCCGCTTTGATCCGGACAGTATCGACCGCCGGGTTCGCGAGCAGGGCGTGCCGCTGTGGGGGCGGGAGCGACCTCGGGTACTGGTCTGGCTTGCCCGCCGGGACGGGGGTGACCGCGATCTGCTGACCGAGGGCGATGTTGGCCGCGAGGCCCCGGCCCTTGTACAGGCAGCCAATGACCGGGGCTTGCCCCTGCTGTTTCCCATCATGGACCTGGAAGACCGCCGAACCGTGGATTTTGCCGATGTCTGGGGCGGTTTCGATGATCGCATCCTCGAGGCGTCCGGGCGGTACAGTCCCAATGCCATTCTGATTGGTCGTGTCGAGAATGTGGGTGGTGATCTCTGGCGCTCCCGCTGGGCCCTGTACCAGCCGGATGGCGTGACCCGATGGCAGGGCGGGGTCTCGCTCGGAGATGAGGCACTCGAGGATGGTGTCCATGAGCTGGCCGATCGCCTCGCCAGGCGCTTTGCCGTGGATGGCGATATTGGCAGTGACGATGAAATTCGCCTACGTATTCGGGGGTTGGCCGAGCTGGAAGATTACGTCAGGGTTGAGCGTCATCTGCAAGGGCTGACCCCCGTGGAGCGGGTCCGTCTGGAATCCCTGGAAGAGGACACGGCCGTATTTCGTATTCACGCTCGTGGTGGTCGTCAGTCCCTGGAACAGGCGATTGAACTGGGTGATCGCCTGGTCCGCATTGACCCCACCGGGGTGGATGGGCGCGGGGACGCCATGGTGGAGCTGCGTCCCGGTGATGCCCTGCCGACCTATCGGGTGCGCCCATGAAATGGCACTGGCTGCCCAATGCCCTCAGCAGCTTCCGGCTGGTGCTGATTGTCCCCACCGTGCTGTTTCTGCTGGACGAGGCCTATTTCCTCACCCTTTGTCTGTTTGCCGTTGCTGGCGTGTCCGATGGGGTGGACGGCTGGCTGGCCAAGCGTTTTGGCTGGACATCCCGGCTCGGTGCCGTGCTCGACGCCGCTGCGGACAAGTTGCTGATGGCGGCCATTTTCATCACCCTCGGTTACAAGGGGCTGGTGCCCTTGTGGCTGGTGGCGCTGGTGTTCGTCCGCGATCTCTGGATCGTGCTGGGTGCCTGGTATAACCGCCACCGCCTGGCGGAATTCGAGGTTCGGCCCTTCTTGACCAGCAAGATCAATACGGCGGTGCAGATCTGCTTCGTGCTGCTGGTCATCGCCGACGCTCAGTGGCAGCTACTGGCCCCCTCGCTGATGGCGGGCGCCGTTGCCGTTGCAACGCTGTCCGTGGTTGCCAGCGGCCTGGATTACCTCCAGGACTGGATCCGACAGCTCCGACAGGCGAGTCGGAGCCGAAGCTGATGGTGGATGGTTTGGCCTTGGGTGGTGGCCAGCTCCCGCTGGGGATCGAGTTGTCCCTGGAAACCCGTCTCGACGATTTTCTTCCCGGGCCCAATGCCGAAGCCCTGGCCACTGCCAATGCCCTGGCGGAAGGGCGCTGGCAGAGCAATCTCTACCTGGCCGGGGCCTCGGCCACAGGCAAGACCCATCTGCTTCAAGGGGTGTCCCACGCCGCCAGCGCCATGGGTCGCCAGGTTGCCTATCTGCCCCTGTCCCGCCCCGAGATGCGGGATCCGGAGTTGCTGGCCGGTTGGGCCGGCTTTGATGTGGTTTGCCTGGACGACCTTCAGTCGGTGGCGGGCGAGATGGCCTGGGAAAGGGCCCTGTTTCGGCTCTACGAGGACATGCGCGAGGCCGGGGGGCAACTGGTTTTCGCGGCGGACGAGCCCCCGGCCAGTCTCGATCTGTGTTTGCCGGACCTTGCCTCCCGCCTGGCCGCCGGGCCGGTCTATCGCCTTGAGCCTTTGGATGACGATGATCTCGGCGAGGCACTCAGGTTGCGGTTGGCTCGCCGCGGTCTGAGTCTTCCAGACGACAGCGCTCGCTGGCTCATGCGGCGTGTCCGCCGGGACATGCATTCCCTGACCCGGCTGGCGGATCGCCTCGATCACCTGTCCCTCACCGCCCAGCGTGGCCTGACCATCCCATTCCTGCGCCAGGTCCTGGACGATACCTAAAGACGTAAGAAGCCAGGGGACCTCAGTACAGAGGGGGCCTATTCCCTCGGCTGGCGGCTTTGAACCCGCAGGCTGTGTCCGGCAGTGAGGAAAAGGGCGAGCGAGAAAAGCGACAATGCCGTGGCCAGTCCCCGGACTTCCGGATTGGCCATCAATTCGGTAAAGCCATGGGCCATGTAGAACAGGGCGAAGAAGCCCAGCAAGGCAGTGGGCAGGACCTTCCCCTGTAACACGCCGACGGCAAACAGAAGCGGCGGCAGACTGCCGGCAATGGCCAGCCAGGGCCCCAGTTCTTCCGAGGGATGGAACAGGCTGTATCCCAGGCCCCAGGTCAGGGAGACGAGCAGGGCGCTGATGGCGCAGCTCATGCGCGCACGGCGAAGACTGATCATGATCGTTTCTCTCCCTTGAGCTTGATGGCCAGTTGCGCCAGTCGGGCTCCCTGAGCCTGTGCCAGCTCACTCTCTTCCGCGGACTGGCTCTGCTGTCCATCGGCACCCGCGAAATGGCTGGCCCCGTACGGGGTGCCACCACTGCGTGTCTCATTCAGTGCTGACTCAGTGTAGGGGATACCGGCGATGACCATGCCGTGATGCAGCAGAGGCAGCATCATGCTGGTGAGGGTGGTTTCCTGCCCACCGTGGAGACTGCCGGTGGATGTAAAGACGCAGGCAGGCTTGTCCACCAGGGCACCCTTCAGCCAAAGCCCGGCGCTGCCGTCAAGGAAGTATTTTAGCGGGGCGGCCATGGCGCCGAATCGGGTGGGCGAGCCCAGGGCCAGGCCGTCACATTGAGCAAGCTCATCCAGGCTGGCGTAGGGTGGCCCCTGGGGCGGAACGGCCGGTTCGCTGGCTTCGGTATTGGGTGACACCGGCGGAACCGTGCGGACCACGGCTTCTGCACCAGAGACCGATTCCACCCCCCGCGCAATCTGCCTGGCCAGGTTTGCCACCGCACCGTGGCGGCTGTAATAGAGCACGAGGATTCGGACGGGAAGGCTCACTTCAGCAGCTCCATCACGTCTTCAGGTGGCCGCCCAAGCTTTGCCCGGGAACCGCGGACGACAATCGGTCGCTGAATCAATCGCGGTTCGCGGCTCATGGCCTCAAGCAGTGCTTGCTCATCAGCAGAGGCCAGATTCATCTCCTTGAAGACGGATTCGTTGCGGCGGATCAATTGCCCTGGCTCCATTTTCAGAAGTTTCAGCAGCTCCCGCAGCGTTTCCACCGCAGGCGGCGTCTTCATGTATTCGATGATCTCAGGGTCGAATCCCGCTTCCTTGATCAGCGTCAGCGTCGCCCTGGACTTGGAACAGCGCGGGTTATGGTAAATCGTTACCGACATCTCTCTGACTCCCAAAAAAATAGTATGAAACAATGTCTTGACCGTTCATAATGCCACTGCTAGGTTTCTGATTTAGGGCATAATATTGCCCCGGAGATTTGGGCTCAAGCAGCTGCCAGGATTGGGCTGAACAAAGCGTGCTTCGGGGTGCCTAAGGCATCGCTCTTCTTGACTTGAAAAAATGCACAGTGCTAGCTTTTCACCATACAATTCATTAACAGGTTGTTCCGACAGAATAACAATCGCACTCAGGAGTTGCCCGACATGACCAAGCTGTCCCGTAAACATGCCATTGTCCTGGCGCTCGCCGCTGGTCTGGCGGTGGGTTGTCAGACTGCCCCGGACGAGCCGGAGATCGACGAGGAAGCTCGTGACATGGCTCGCCAGGCTATCGACAACGCCCGCTCGGTTATGGCCGCTGCCGAAGAGCCCTGCACGGACACCGGTAATGCCGGTGACTATCTCAGCCGTGCTGAAGCAGCCGAAGCTGACGGGGAATTTGAGGAGGCCCAGCGCCTGGCTGAGCGTGCTGCCGAAGTCGCCCAGTCCACCATCGACGATTGCTACGCCGAGAAGAGTGGCGGGTATCTGGACAAGGCCGGTACCTTCACCAACCTGACCGCTGATCAGCGCAGCCGTCTGCGTGATGCCCGGAACGCTCAGGATGCCGGTAACTATCGCGATGCCTATGAACACGCCCGTGCCCTGGTGTCCGAGCTCGAAGCGGCCACGATGAGCTATCGTGTCCGTCGCGGTGATAGCCTGTGGCGCATCTCCGGCAAGGACGACGTCTATGGCGACCCCTACCAGTGGCCGCTGATCTATCGCGCCAACAGCGACAAGATCGACGACGCTGATCTGATCTTCCCGGATCAGGAATTCACGATCTACAAGCACCCGACCGAGAGTGCCCGTGACCACGCCATTGAGCATGCCCGGACTCGCGGCGCGTGGGAAATTGGCCGGGTCGAGGACTCCGACCGTCGCTATCTGCGCGAGTCCGGTGATCGTTGATCGGAACCTGACAACGCGTCAGACGGAGAGGGCCCCGAACGGGGCCCTTTCTTTTGGGGGAACTGTTGTCCTGGCCCTGGGCCAGAACCGGGTCGGCCTTGTATCCTCCAAAGGTTGAGCGGGGAGGTTTTCTTCACGGAGGTCGATGATGAGCGAGACTGTCAAGCGCCGTTTTCTGGTGTCCGGCAAGGTCCAGGGCGTGTTCTTCCGGGCCAGTACCCGCGCCGAGGCCGATAGCCTGGGCGTATCCGGCTGGGCCAGAAACCTGCCCGACGGCCGGGTCGAAGTGGTGGCCCATGGTGATGCTGATGCGCTGGAGAAGCTGGAATCCTGGCTCTGGAAGGGCCCGCCGGCCGCCGAGGTCAACGCGGTCGATACCGATGATTATGTCGGCGACATCGCCGACGGCTTCAAGATCACATCTTAGTTGACAATTACAAGCCAACATTCACGCTGCATTCGTAGCTCGTAGCTCGTAGCTCGTAGCTCAATCCCGATACCAGTGCTCGGCCAGGGCCGTGTAGACAAGGCTGGGGTAGCGCATACTGCCGAGGCTGCCGTTATAGCGGGCAAGGGCTCGGCTCAGATTGCCGTTTTCCTTGTCCAGGTAGTAGCGCAGGATGGTAACGCCATAGCGAAGGTTGGTTTGCAGGTCGAACAAATTGTCCTCTGGCCGGCCGATTTCCTCCAGCCAGAAGGGCATGATCTGCATCATGCCGCGTGCTCCGACCCGCGAGATGGCAAAGCGATCAAAGCGGCTCTCCACGTGAATCACCGCCAGTACCAGCTCCGGCTCCAGATCGGCCATGCGGGCCTCGGCATGGACCTTTCGGAGTATGCGCAGGCGCTTGTCCCGGTCCGGCACCCAGCGCTCCAGGCGACTGGACATATCCATTAGCCAGACTTCGGCTTCAAAGCGATCATTGAAGCTGTTGCTCTGTTCTACCGCCTCCTTGAGGGCATCCCGAAGGTCCGGGTCGACCGAATCCTCTGCTTCATCGGCCAGGGCAGTCTGGCCAGCGAGGCAGATCAATGCGGGCAGCAGAAACTTGGCGACAGGATTCATCAACCGACGATGTCCAGCAGTGAGTCCACAACCCCATCATAGTCCAATTCCTCGGACTTCTCGGCCCCCCGCGCCCGGTATTCCAGTTTGCCCTTGTCCAGTCCTCGATCACCGATGACCACCCGGTGGGGGATGCCAATCAGTTCGGCATCGGCAAACTTCACCCCGGGGCGGGCATCGCGGTCATCCAGCAGGATCTCCACACCCGCCGCTTCAAGCTGATCATGCAGGGACTCGGCCGCCTGGCGGACGCGCTCGGAGCGATCCATGCCGATCCCGATGATGACCAGTTGGAAGGGAGCGATGGGGGCGGGCCAGATAATGCCCTGTTCATCGTGGTTCTGTTCTATGGCGGCGGCCACGATTCGACTTACGCCGATGCCGTAGCAGCCCATGTACATCGGCTGATCACGTCCCGACTCATCCAGCACCGTGGCGTTCATGGCCTCGCTGTATTTGCGCCCCAGCTGGAAGATGTGACCTACCTCGATACCCCGACTGGAGCAGAGCTTGCCCTGACCCTCCGGAGCGGGTTCACCCGCCCGTGCCAGGCGCAGGTCCGCCACTTCCGGCAGGGCCACGTCCCGGTCCCAGTTGAGATTGATCCAGTGGCGGTCCTTCTCATTGGCACCGGAGGAAAAGTTGGTGGCCGTGGCTGCCCGCTCGTCCACCAGTACCCTGAGCTCTTCGGGCAGTCCCATGGGACCGATGAAGCCCTTGGGTACACCGGTGGCGGATTCGGCTTCCCCGGTGGTGGCCAGGCGGATGTCCTCGGCGCCCAGGGCGCGGGCCGCCTTGACCAGGTTCAACTCATCATCACCGGCCACGAACAGGACAGCGGGTGTATCGTCGGCCATGACGACGACACTCTTGACGATCCTGTCCAGCGGCAATGCCAGCAGGCGCGCCTGCGCCTCCACCGTGTCCGTATCCGGGGTGTCGCGCTTCTCTGCTGCCTGCGGAGACTGTTTCTCAATGGTGGGGCCGGGGCTGCTGGCCAGTTCGGTATTGGCCGCGTAGTCGCCCTGATCGGCAGAGAGAATTTCGTCTTCGCCGGAATCGGCCAGGACGTGAAACTCCCGGGAGACGCTGCCGCCGATACTGCCACTGTCGGCCTCCACGGAGCGAAAGCGGAGCCCCAGGCGCTGGAATATCCGGGTATAGGCCTCGAACATCGCCTGGTAGCCCTCGGCGAGGGAGCTTTCGCTGGTATGGAAGGAGTAGGCGTCCTTCATCAGGAATTCCCGCGCCCGCATGACGCCGAAGCGAGGCCGGATCTCATCGCGGAACTTGGTCTGGATCTGGTAGAAGTTGACCGGTAGCTGGCGGTAGCTCTTGAGTTCCCGGCGGGCGATGTCGGTGATCACCTCTTCGTGAGTGGGGCCAAAGCAGAATTCCCGCTCATGGCGGTCCTTCAGGCGCAGCAACTCCGGACCATAGTGCTTCCATCGGCCGGATTCCTGCCACAGTTCGGCCGGCTGGACCGCCGGCATGATCAGTTCCAGCGCCCCGGCACGATTCATTTCCTCGCGCACGACGGTTTCCACCTTGCGCAGCACCCTCAGACCGAATGGCATCCAGGTGTAAAGACCGGAAGCCAGTTTGCGGATCATGCCGGCCCGCAGCATCAGCTGGTGGGAAACAATCTCGGCATCGGCAGGTACTTCCTTGTGCGTGAACAGTGGGAACTGGGAAACGCGCATCGGGGCCCCTTCAGTATTGTGGAGTTGTAAAACCGTCATTTTAACGGGTTTGTCGACCCGCAGGACAGGCCGGGCTTGAATCCCTGCCCGCCGCACAGTAGCTTACGCCGCCATCTGCCACTATTCCTCTCCGGAGCCAAGAGCATGCGAAGCTGGTATGACGCCGATCTTGATCGCGGTCCCCTGGCATCCAGTGCCATCGCCGTTTTTGGCTATGGTGCCCAGGGTCGGGCCCAGGCCCGCAATCTTCGTGATGCCGGGATGAATGTCCGAGTGGCCTTGCGAGCCGGATCCAGCCGCCGCCGGCAGGCGGAGGCTGACGGGCTTGCGGTGCTGGATCTTGAGGCGGCCGCGGATTGGGCGGATGTGGCCGTCATGCTGGTCCCGGACACCGCACAGCCGGAGCTCTACGAGGACGTGCTGGCTTCCCGTCTGCGCCCCGGTGCCGCTTTGCTCTTTGCCCATGGCTATAGCATTCATCACGGCCACCTGCGGCCGCGTGAGGACCTGGATGTGATCATGGTTGCGCCGCTGGGGATCGGTGAGCAGGTTCGGGCCACGTTTGAACGTGGCGCCGGTGTGCCGGCCCTGGTGGCTGTAGCCCAGGATGGCAGTGGCCAGGCCTGGCCGCGGGCCCTGGCCTATGCGGGCGCCGGTGGTCACGGACGGGCCGGCGTGATGGAGACCAGCTTCGCCGAAGAGACCGAGACCGATCTGTTTGCCGAGCAGGCCGTGCTGGTGGGTGGCCTGACCGAACTCATTCGGGCCGCCTTCGAGACGCTTGTCGACGCGGGCTATCAGCCGGAGGTGGCTTATTTTTGCTGCCTCCATGAGGTCAAGCTCATCGCTGATTTGATTCATTCCCGGGGTATTGCCGACATGCGCGCCTCCATCTCGGAAGTCGCTGATTTCGGGGCCATGCGCCAGGGACCACGCATCATCGGGGATGCCTCCCGAGAGGCCATGCGTCAGGCTCTGGAGGAAATCCGCTCCGGGGAATTTGATCGTCTGTTGCAGACTGAGCTGGCAGCGGGGTTTCCCACGCTTGAGTCCGGGCGCAAGCAGGCCGGCGAGCAACTGATCGAATCCGTGGGTGAGCGCATGCGAGCGCGGATGCCCTGGCTGCGGGGAAACAGTGATGGCGCGTGAATCGGGTCTCTTGGCCGGTGAAGGCTGGTGGTTGGTCATTGCCCTGCTCGCCGTCAGCGCCCTGGCAGCTGCCTTCTCTCTGCCCTGGCTGGCATTACCGGCCCTGGTCCTGCTGCTTGTCGTGCTGGCGCTGTTCCGGGATCCACCGCGGCAGATTCCCTCTTCGCCCCTGGCGGTGGTCAGCCCGGTGGATGGCCGGGTTCTGTCTGTGGAGGTTGATGCGCGCAGTGGCGGCCAACCCGGCACGGTGATCGAGATTGAGGTGGCGGCCTTTGGCGCCTGGTCCATTCGGGCTCCGGTGGAAGGCAAGGTCATGGGACTGCGTGGGCTCACTGAGGGCCCGGAACGGGGTCTCTGGCTGCAGACCGATGAACAGGATGATGTGGTTACTGAATTGATCGGCCGTTCAAGCCCTTACTGGGCCCGGCCGGTGGCCTTCGTCAAGACCGGTGAACGACTGGGACAGGGCCAGCGCTTTGGATACCGTCGTTGGGCACGGCTGGCCCGGGTCCATTGTCACGGCAAGATCAGCGTTCAGGTCCGTGTCGGGGACCGGGTCCACGCCGGGAGCGATATGCTCGCCACACTCGTTCATGACTGAGTCGGGCCCGGTCAGCGGGCGCTGTTTTCGGGGGCTGAGTTTCCTCCCACCCACTGCTCGTGGCACCATTTGAAGTTCAGAGACCTGAGGGAGTGCGCGGTGGCCAAGCGCGGCAAGAAGCGATCAGCCCGAAGTGGTGCCATTCGGCGGCGGGGCATCTACCTGCTGCCCAATCTGTTTACCACGGCGGCCATGTTCGCCGGGTTCTTTGCCATGATCTCGGCCATGAACGGCGACTTCCGGTCGGCCGGCGTTGCCGTGCTGGTGGCCATGTTGCTCGATGGGGTGGACGGGCGAGTCGCCCGCCTGACCGGGACCGAAAGTGAGTTCGGCCGGGAGTATGACAGTCTCTCGGATCTTGTCTCATTCGGGCTGGCCCCGGCAATGATCGTCTACAACTGGGGCATGGGTGTCCTGGGCGAGGAACCCTGGTGGTGGTGGAGCCAGTTGAGCTGGCTGGTGGCCTTCTTCTTTGCCGTGGCAGCGGCGCTTCGCCTGGCCCGTTTCAATACCCGGATGGCGGGGGCCGACCACCGTTATTTCCAGGGCCTGCCCAGCCCCTCGGCCGCCGCCTGCGTGGCCTTTTGCACCTGGCTGCTGGCTGGGCTGGACCTCCATAACGCCTACACCCTGCCTTTTGTCTACGGCCTGGCCGTTGTCTCCGGGGCGCTGATGGTGAGTAATTTCAGCTACTACAGCTTCAAGGACCTGGATATCACTGGCGGGCGCGTGCCATTCACCTACGTCATCCTGATTCCGGCCTTTTTCATTCTCGTTGCCTTGGCGCCCTCCCAGGTACTGTTTGCCGGTTTCTTTGCCTATGCCTTCTCCGGCCCTGTGCTCGCGCTGTGGCGCCGTCGGCGTCGCTTGCGGCGTCGGGAGGGTGATGGTGGTCAGTGACGCTCGCCGTCAAGCCTATCTCGCTGCCATGGGGCTGACTGCCTGGCGCCGTCGGGATGGCGAGACTACGGAGCAGGCGGAAGCAGTCAGTGCCCCGGAGGCGGACGCAGCACCGGTATCGAATGAGCCGCTTGGCGCCGACTGGGAGACCTTGATTCAGCAGGTCGAGAGCTGCAGGCGTTGTCCGCTGCACGAGAGCAGAACCCAGGGCGTATTTGGTGTCGGCAATCGCGAAGCGGAGCTGCTGGTGATTGGAGAGGCCCCGGGGGCCGAGGAAGACCGTCGAGGCGAACCCTTTGTGGGGCGGGCCGGGCAGCTGCTGGATGCCATGCTGGCGGCCATCGGACATTCCCGAAAGACGGTCTACATCGCCAATATCATCAAATCCCGGCCACCGGGGAATCGTGATCCCGTCGCTGAGGAGATCGAGGCCTGTCTGCCTTATCTGCGGCGCCAGATTGAACTGATTCGTCCGCGCCTGATTTTGCTGGTGGGACGGGTGTCCGCCCAGACACTGCTGGGTAGCAATGCCCCAGTGGGGCGTTTGCGCTCCCAGCTCCATCGTTTGCCGGGATTCGCCATACCCGCGGTGGTCACCTACCATCCGGCCTATCTGCTGAGATCGCCCCTGGAGAAACGCAAGGCCTGGGCCGACCTGCGCCTGGCGCGGCGTACCCTGGAGGCGGGGCAATGAGTTCGGTCCGGCGCCCCGAGGCCTCGCGGCAGGTTCGGCCCATGCGGACGACGGACCTTGAGCGTGTCCACGAGGTCGAGAGTCGGGCTTATTCCTTTCCCTGGCCTGTGGGTGTGTTCCGCGATTGCCTGCGGGCCGGTTACCAATGTTGGGTAATGGAGGCCGGTGGGGTCATTGCCGGCCATGCCATCGTTTCGGTGGCTGCCGGGGAGTCTCATGTACTCAATATCTGCATTGATCCTGCCTGGCAGAAGCTGGGTCTGGGGCGAAGAATGATGCAACATGTCATGGGTCATGCCCGGGGAGCCGGTGCCAGCCGCATGATTCTCGAGGTCAGGCCCTCGAACAGCGCGGCCCGTCAGCTATACGATTCCCTGGGGTTTGAGGAAATTGGCCTCCGTCGCGGCTATTATCCGGACCATTCGGGGGTGCGCGAGGACGCCCTGGTACTGGCCAGGACGCTGGACTGATTCCTCCTCGCGGTTGGTTCAAAACTGATAAAATGCCCGGTTTACCCTGAAGAAACCCGGACCCCCGTCTCATGAGTCAGCAATACCAGCGCCGGCGCACCTTTGCCATCATTTCCCACCCCGATGCGGGTAAGACCACCCTCACCGAGAAGCTGTTGCTGTTCGGCGGCGCGATCCAGCTCGCCGGCACGGTCAAGGGCCGCAAATCCGCGCGCCACGCCACCTCCGACTGGATGGCCATGGAAAAGGAGCGCGGCATCTCCGTGACCTCCTCGGTGATGCAGTTTCCCTTTGACGATCATATCGTCAATCTGCTTGATACCCCGGGCCACGCCGACTTTTCGGAAGACACCTATCGCACCCTGACCGCAGTGGACTCGGCGATGATGGTGATTGACTGCGCCAAGGGTGTGGAGGAGCGCACCATCAAGCTGATGGAAGTCTGTCGTCTGCGGGATACGCCGATTTACACCTTCATCAACAAGCTCGACCGGGAAGGTCGGGATCCCATGGAACTGATGGATGAAGTGGAGCGGGTTCTGGGGATTCAGTGCACCCCGGTCACCTGGCCGATCGGCATGGGCAAGCGCCTGAAGGGCATCTACCATCTGCTGGAAGACCGCATCTATATCTACGAGGAGGCCAAGGGGGGTGCCCGCGGTGTTCACCGCAGCATCGACGGCCTGGCTTCCCCTGAGGCGCGCGAGTTCCTGGGTGACGATGCCGACGACTATGCGGATGAAGTGGAGCTGGTTCGAGAGGCCAGTCCCGCGTTCGATCTGGACGCCTATCTGTCCGGACGTCTCACCCCGGTGTTCTTCGGTTCCGCCATTGCCAACTTTGGGGTGCAGGAATTACTGGAAAGCTTTGTTCGAACCGCACCGGCTCCCCGACCGGCTAATACCACGGTTCGCGAAGTCGATCCGGGCGAGGAGAAGCTGACCGGATTCGTGTTCAAGGTCCAGGCCAATATGGACCCGGCCCATCGTGATCGTGTTGCCTTCATGCGTATCTGCTCAGGCCAGTTTCGACCGGGCATGAAACTTCGTCATGTGCGCATTGGCAAGGATGTGAAAATCAGCAAGGCCCTGACCTTCATGGCATCCGAACGGGAGCAAGCCGAGGAAGCCTGGGCCGGTGACATCATTGGCCTCCACAACCATGGCACGATCAGAATCGGTGATACCTTTACCGAAGGCGAGGAACTTCAGTTCACCGGCATCCCCAACTTTGCTCCGGAACTGTTCCGCCGTGCCGTGCTGGCCGACCCCTTGCGCATGAAGCAGCTGCAGAAGGGGCTGGATCAGTTGTGTGAGGAAGGGGCCACACAGTTATTCCGCCCCTTGCGCAACAACGATCTGATTCTGGGTGCGGTGGGGCAGCTTCAATTCGACGTGGTCGCTGAACGTCTGCGCACGGAGTACGGCGTGGACTGCAAATTCGAAGCGATCAATGTAGCCACTGCCCGCTGGACTTACAGCGAAGACGAACGTGAGCTGGAACGTTTCCGTCGTCGCGCCGAGGACAATCTCGCCATCGACCATTCCGGCGCCCTGGTCTATATCGCCCCGACGCGGGTCAATCTTGATCTGGCCATGGAACGCAATCCCGAGATCGAATTCCGCGCCACCCGTGACCACCTGGCTGCCTGATACCCGTCGAGATCCGGTCTGCTAGCACGTCTGGCTGAAACTGGCGCGATCTCAGGCGCGATTTCAGGCGCGACCCAGGCGGCGCAGGCGGCGGGTGGGGAATCGTCGCAGTTTTGCCTGGATGCGGTGCAACTGGGCGGTGGCGCCGGCATAGCGCGCCCGGCGGAAGGCCTGAAGCAGGGGGCGCAATTCCCGGGCCAGGGCCGGCTGCTCCTGTTCCAGACGGGCGAGCCAGGTCGCCGGTCCTTCACCAGCCCGCCGGGAGTAGCCGGCCCGGGCCATGCGGCCCTGGAAGCGCAGCCAGGCCCGTTCCAGGGGGTCACTGGGTCGTGGGGGGCGCTGGCGCAGGGAGAGGGCGATCCACAGGATGAGCAGGGCGCCGGCGACGGCGAGCACCATGATCACCGCCAGTTTCACGGCATCCCGACCAGGCAGACCGAGTCGCTCCAGGAAGTTTTGTTGTCTTTCCGGGCCGTAGGCGAGAAACCAGCCTTCCCAGCGGACCTGGATGGTGTCCCAGAGGAGCTCCATCTGGAAGGCGAACTGGCTCCAGGACAGGCCTCTGTCGAATTCCTCTTCCTCCAGCCCGGCAAGCCCGCCCACGGTCGTTTCCACCCGTGAGGGGTCAATGGCATTGGTGGGATCCACCCGGCGCCAGCCTTCGCCTTCGATCCAGACCTCGCTCCAGGCATGGGCGTTTGATTGCAGCACCCGATAGTGACCGGCCAGGTGATTGA
This sequence comes from Natronospira elongata, assembly GCF_034931365.1. Lineage (NCBI taxonomy): Bacteria > Pseudomonadati > Pseudomonadota > Gammaproteobacteria > Natronospirales > Natronospiraceae > Natronospira > Natronospira elongata. The sequence goes on along the minus strand of NZ_JAYGII010000004.1, from coordinate 9,184 downwards.
AATCGGCGCCCACATAGCCGGTGACCACTCTTGCCGGAATGCCGGCCGCCCGCATCATGATGGTGAAGGCGGCGGCATAATGCTCACAAAAGCCGCGCCGGCTTTCAAAGAGAAACTCGTCCATGGCGTGCCGGCCCAACAGCGGGGGCTCCAGGGTATAAAAGAAATCCTCCTGGCCGAAATGATCCAGCGCCCTTTGGATCATGGTTGCCTCGTCAGCGTCACTCTCCGCCCACCATTGCTCTGCCAGTTCTCGGGTCCGGGGATTGCTGTTATCCGGCAGGCGGGTGAGGTAGTCCTGCCATTGCTCCGGCAGTTCCGGATCGAGACTGTAATCCGGCCATGAGTGGACGCGGTAACGGAGGCGGTCACTGATTCGCTCATCCGCCACCAACTGCATGTCAGCGCGGCGCTGACTGTCCTCGGGAAGCTCGCCATCCACCATCTCCAGGGCGATGAGCCAGTCCTGGCCGTGGGCCTCCAGGGTGATTTCCTGTTCGATGGGCTCGCCCAGGGGCAGCAGGGTGGGTTCACGGTCGGGCAGTCGGCCCTGGCGCCATTCCTGACCATCAAATTCATGGAAGACGGGGCCGCGCCAATAGAGTTGGCCGCGGGCCGGTTCCTGCTCACCGGGAAAGCTGACCCGGAAGGCCAGGGCATTGGACTGGGCGAGTTCACTGACAGAGCCGGGGCTCATGCGGTCGGATAATCCGGTGACCGCCCGAGGTTCCGGTGTCGGCGTCCCCCATAGAGGGCCCGGAACGCGGGGGAAGAGGACAAACAGGAGTATTGCCACGGGCAGTGCCTGAGCCAGCAAGACCCCCGCCGTGCGGAGGCTGGGTTTCAGCGGGCCCGGGTCTTTCAGGCGGGTAAGGCGCAGAAAGACCGTGGTCTGGAAGCCGGCCACCGGCAGCAGCCACAGCACGGCGGGCAGTTCCTGATTGTTGAGAAAGACGGCGAGCAGGAGAACGTAGGCCAGCAGAACCAGAATGAAGCCATCCCGGGGTTTCCAGGTTTCCAGCAGCTTGAGGCCCAGCATCAGAGACAATAGAGCGGTACCCGGTTCCACGCCGTTGAAGCTGCCAAATTGCAGATAGATGCCGGCAAAGCAGCCCAGCCCCAGCGGCAGGCGCAGCCAGCCCAGCGGTACGTGCCTGAGGCCGCGCCAGCCGGCGGCCAGGCGCCAGAGGCCGAACAACACCGCCAGTACCAGCGTCCAGAGAGGGAGTGTTCCCACCACCGGCAGCAGTGTGGCGAGCAGGCCCAGAGCCAGCAGACGCAGATCGGCTTCTCTCAGGCTTTTCTCAGGCATGGCGCTCACCCTCAAGCCCGAAGCGAGCCAGGGCGTTCAAGGCCCGACGGCTTTGCTCGCTGCCCTGGCCCGGCTCGATGGTTTGATCAGGCAGGCGCAGACCCCAGGGCCGATTGTTCAGTTCGGCCTGGAGAATCCAGTGACAGAGACGGCCCAGTCGGGTCTCGGTATCGCCCGGTCCGGCCTGGTCCCAGTCAAACCAGATCGTGCTTTCCCCGCTGGGGCTGGCGAACTCCTTGATGACCAGTTCACCGCGATTGAGATAGTGGCGCCAGGCCATGCGGCGGATCGGGTCGCCACTGACATAGCCGCGCAGGCGGCTGAAGTCTTCGCTGCCTTTCTCCTCCTGTTGCTTTCCCTCACCGTCGGGGTGGCGGGCGTGCTGCAGGGGATGATCCAGAGGCCGGGGCCAGGCCAGGCCTTCCAGCGGCAGATCCAGCCAGCACCAGGCCTGGAACAGGCCGAAGGGATACTGGCAGGCGAGACCAAAGCGGCGGACCCGGATGGGGCCGCGTTGCTCGGGTGTGATCGGGTATCCAAGGGTTGCGCTGGACATGGCTGGCAGGTCGGTGACATCCAGCCAGTTGCCGTCGCTATCGGTGAGCAGCAGATCATGGCGGTGAATGCGGTCGCGACTCTCCAAATCGACCGTGAGCCGCTGGGCTTCGTCGACGAATCCCTCGCCCGGCTGCCCGACTTTCACCACAAGGCCATTGAGACCGCGATGAGCGTGATACATGGAGACCAGTGCCAGCCCTGCCAGACTGAAGCCGAGAAAGAAGCCCATGCTGTTGGCGTAATTCATCGCTGCCAGAATGATGGCCGCGATTACCACGAGCAGGCCCATGCCCAGGCGGGTGGGCAGGATATAGATGCGACGACGATGGAGCAGCAGGGGCGAAGTGTCCGGGCCCTGGCGACGGTAGGCCCACTGGCGGGCCAGGCGGCGTAGCAATTGGACAGGACGAGGCAGGGCCAGGCGCACGGGTCAGCGGATGACTGTTTCAGTCAACAGCCTGTCTATGACCTGATCAACCCGGTCTCGGTACTCCGGTCGCGGCACCATTCTGTGGCCGGCAACCGCCGGGAATACCACCTGCAGATCCTCTGGTTCCACGCCCCGGCGTCGATGCAGCAAGGCCCAGGCCTGAGCCGCCTGGCGAAGGGCCAGGGCGCCCCGTGGAGACAGGCCGTCAATGAGTTCCGGTGCCTGGCGGCTGGCTTTCACCAGATCCTGGAGGTAATCCAGCAGGGGTTCAGAGACGTGCACATTGTCCACATGAACCCGCAAGGCGCTGAGATCATCGGCTCTCAGCACGGGTTCCAGTTCTGCCAGCAACTCTCGCCGTTCCCGCCCCATCAGCAAGGCGCGTTCCGCGCGAGGATCCGGATAGCCCAGATGAATCCGCATCAGGAAACGATCCAATTGGGATTCCGGTAACGGGAAAGTGCCCACCTGTTGCAGCGGGTTTTGGGTCGCGATGACGAAGAAAGGACGGGGTAGTGGGCGGGTTTCGGTTTCAGTCGTGACCTGATGTTCTTCCATGGCCTCCAGCAGGGCACTCTGGGTCTTGGGTGTTGCCCGATTGACCTCGTCGGCAAGAATCATCTGTGCAAAGATGGGCCCCGGCCTGAATACCATGTCACCGCGTTCCCGGTCGAAGACGGAGGCACCCAGAATATCGGCCGGCAGCAGGTCGCTGGTAAACTGAATCCGTTGGTAGCTCAGACCCAGACAACGGGCCATGGCGTGGGCAAGGGTGGTTTTGCCAACACCGGGAATATCCTCGATCAGTAAATGGCCGCCCGCGAGCAGGCAGCTCAGGGCGAGACGGATCGCCTGGTCTTTGCCGAGGATGATCTCGTTGAGGCGCTCCAGGGCCCGCTCGGCACCGGCGACGGCATCTTCGACTTCGGATATGGAGGCAAGCTTGGTCATGGCGATCAGATTAAGAGAAGCAAACCCGACTGTCCATGCCATCGTGGGGCTATTGCTCTGCTTCTCCCTCCTGTTGTCGGCCTGTGAGAATGACGATGACCTGGACGAAGCGCAGCCGTCACCCTCCGAGGCGCAACAGCCGGAGCCGGAGCCAGCCGATGAGCGGGGCTTTCTTCTACCCTCGGCGGTGAAGCCCGGCAAGGCACCGGAGCGGCCGGACAGGCCGCGTTTCAGGGATGACAGCGATGCCCTGCATGCCATCTTCATGCATGGTGCCAGGGCCCGCAGCAGCGAGATGGGGCATGAGGCCTATCGCCCCGAGTTGGATCAGGATTTCATGGATGAACAAGCCCGCTTGTGGCTGCGGCTCTTCCGCGACGTGCAGATGCGCTACGCTGACGGTCTGGCCGCCCGCCCGGAGGCCGTCTGGGAGGAGGGGGACTGGCGCGCCCACGGTGATGTGGTCTTGAGGGACCAGGTTTGGGGCAGCTATCTCTATCATATGCACCACCGGGAGAGCTGGTTTGAGGATGGCGATGTTCGCGACGCCATCACACGCATGGCCTTGCCCTTGCTCACCGGTATCACCCGCCATGTCATGGATGAACACTACCGCGATGGCGTCTTTCACCTGGGTGATCCGGAGGAAACCGTCAGTGCCGACAGCATGATGGACGGCCTCGCCGTTTTCACCACCCTTTCTTATGCCTGGGTTCGCTGGCAGAAGCCCGGCGGCGCGGATGATATGGGCGGCCTGTCTGAAGAAAGATTGCGTGGTTGGCTCGGCCGTGGCCCGGAAGAATTGCTGGATATTGCCAGTGCCGCGGCCGAGCAGTTGGATGCACGCTGGGACGAGGATCGGGGCTTCTATGATTTCGGTGACCAGACCTGGTCATTGGCAACCGTGGGCAGTCTGATGCGAGGGCATAAGGGGCTCTACGAGGTTCTTTATCTGTTTGGCGGCGATGAGGAGCGGGAACAAGCCGAGCTATTGTTCAGACGTGCTGTCAGGGTGCTGGAACAGGTCTTGCCATTGGCCCGTGACTGGGGTTTACCGGCTCAGGTGACATTCACCGAATCCGGCGCGGAGGCGGCCAGCGGCGAAGTCGATGTTGCCGCCCATTGGGATTTGATCGCCCACCTGGTCGCCGGATTTTCCTTTGATCGCGAGCGTGAGGGGACGGCTCGCATGATGCGTCGCCTGAAGCCCGATCTGGCGGATGAGCTGGCGGTCTTTGTCGATCAGCAGATACTTGAGGCCCTGGAATGGCAGATGCCGGAGGGAATCGTCGTGGCCCGTCTGGATTATGAGGATGGGACAGTGCTCGATCAGCGGCACTACATTCGGGCGATCAGTCGCTTCATGGTGGGCGCCGGGGAAGGCTATGGTGGCAGTGAGCTGTTTGCTTCACCCGCCGACTGGGACGGTGACCAGGAGGACAATACGCGCCGCCTCTACGACAGCCTTTATCGGCATGGCGAGTTCCTGCGCAGCGAATTTCTCGAACTCGCCGATTAGTCGGGCTTGCCCGGGACTACCTGACTGATCAAGTTGGCACCGGGCGTCCATGTCGTGCTGGGGTGCGGCCATCGCCGTCTGGCTAGACAATCAATAGTGAGACTATCAGCAGCAAAAAAGCGATGTAATGGCCCGGGATGGGCCATTACATGCTCATTCATTGCTGGCGCTCAAAGCGGACCTTTCTCTGGTAGCCGCTGGGATAAAGCCCTACCTGCAGCACCGCCGGACGGAGGGTGAAATTCACCTTCAGGGTGTCGGGGTCTCCATCCTCGTCCAGGGTGAAATGGACAAATTTCTCCCGTCGGGCGGGATTGCGCCAATGAGCCCTGAAGGTATCGTGATGCCAGTGCTCCAGGTCCGCGATGTGTTCGTCGCTGTCCCAGAAACGCAGGGCCAGACGTCCATCGCCCGGGGAGAAGACCTCCACGGTCTGGTACAGGGGGTCAAAATACTTCCCCTCGAAGTCGCTTAGGTCTACCGATGGCCGGGTACTTTCCTGGCGTGCCGAGTGGATGCGTTCCCGTTCCTTCCTGGCTTCCTCGAAGCGGGCCAGGTAACGGTCACGGTAGTATTCGTGCCAGTCCTTGGACTCAAGGCCGGCAATCCGGTCAACGACTTCCTTGGCCAGGGCCAGACGGAAGTTGTTGAACAGGTTGCTGACCACCACCACCCCAAGATCCAGCTTGGGCACCAGCAATAGCTGGGTGTTCATGCCATCAGTGGCGCCGCCATGCTGGGCAATGCTGTAACCGCGATGCTCTCCCAGGCTCCAACCCAGGCCATAGGCCCGTATGGGCGAGGCATGGTCATCACGACCCGTGGCGATCTGTGGCTGATGAGTCTCGCGCATCTGGGTTTCGCTGATCAGTCGCTCACCTTCGAATACGCCCGGCTCACCCAGTTGCAGGCGCATCCATTGAGCCATGTCGTGGACGCTGCTGTTCACCGAGGCGGAGGGGCCCACGTTGTCGAAATTCCGGCGGGGGATTTCCACCACGTCACCGCGGATTTCCTGGTGCGGCCAGGCATTATTGTTTCCGTCCAACTGGGTGATACTGGTATTGCTGCGATCCATGCCCAGGGGCGCAAACAGGCGTTCAGCGATGAATTGATCCCAGCTCTTTCCGGTAATGGCGGGAATCAGTTCACCGGCAACGGAGTACATGACATTGGAGTAGACATAGTTTGAGCGGAAGGGCTGCTCGAACTCGTGGTAGCGCATCTGGTGGATTATCTTTTCCCGGGGCGCCTCGTTCATGAACTGCAGGCGGTTGCCGGTCATTCTTCCTACCCCGACCCGGTGAGTGAGAAGATCCCTCACCCGCACCTCCTGCGTGACCCAGGGATCGGAAAGGCGAAACTCGGGCATGTGATCAATCACCCGGTCATCCCAGTCTAGCTTGCCCTCATCCACCAGCATGGCCAATGCGGCAGCGGTCATGGCTTTAGTGGTGGAGGCGACCCCGAACAGGGTGTGCTCATCGACCGGGATGTTCTCGCCAAGGCGCAGGGTGCCGAAGCCACGGCTGAAGATCACCTCGTCCTCATGGACAATGGCAATGGCAAGCCCGGGAATTTCCCAGTCCGCCATGCCGTCCTGGATGTACTCCTCCAGTCCCGTCAGAGAGTCTGTTGCTTTGGCATGGGCCAACGGGTCCGAGGCAACGGTGGCAACAAAGGCGAGCGTGAATAGCTGCGTGAACTTGCGCATCATGATCATGTCCTTTCCCAAGAAACCTCGGCAGAGGCCGGCTCACTGGTTTTTCCTTGCGGATGGCCGACGTCGGCGATAGCGTAGGCGGCAGGTCATACAGCATACAAGAGGATCGCGCCCCATGTCCGTCAGCCCCGCTCGTTGGTCCAATTTTCCGCCGGTGGTGACCGGCTTGTTGGCAGCTTGCATCATCGTATTCATGCTGCAGCTCAGCGATTTTCGGTGGATGTTGGATAACTTTGCGCTATGGGGCGCCAACACACCCAACTTTCAGCCCTGGCAGCTGGTCTCATCGGCCTTTCTGCACGGGGGGTATTTCCACCTCTTCGTCAATATGCTGGCTTTGTGGATGTTCGGGGTTCAGATCGAGAATGTCTGGGGCTCCGGCCGCTTCCTGTTCTACTATTTCTTCTGTGTGATTGGTGCCTCACTGGTTCAGCTGCTGGTGGCGACCGCTGCGGCAGCGGAAGGCACTGTCTACCCGACGGTTGGTGCATCGGGGGGCGTCTTCGGCATTCTCCTGGCCTTTGGTCTGCTGTTCCCCAACCAGCGCATCGTGCTGCTGATTCCCCCCATTCCCATGAAGGCCAAGTGGTTCGTGGTCGTGTTTGGTGTCTTCTCCCTGTTGGCGGGGCTGACCGGTACCATGGCCAATATCGCCCACTTTGCCCACCTGGGGGGGATGGTGTTCGGCTTGATCCTGATGGTCTGGTGGGGCTGGCGCCCCGGGCGTCACTGGTAGCTTCCGTCATCCGTCGGAGTCGGCGGTAGGTCGAGGGAATCCAGTGGCTGGGGGCGGTGCAGGGCAAAACCCTGCGCGAGGTCGATGCCGATGTCACGCAGGACCAGCAGGGTCTGATGGTCTTCCACGAACTCGGCAACTGTATCCAGTCGCATGGCCTTGCCCACCTGGTGCATGGCCTGAACCATACTGCGTGCCACCGGGTCTTCAGCCACATGCCGCACGAAGCTGCCATCGATCTTCATGGCATCCAGTTGGATCTGGCGAAGATAGGCGAAGGACGAGAGGCCGCTGCCGAAATCATCCAGACCCACTCGAGCCCCCAGCTTTCTCAAGCGCTGGCACAGCCCCTGGGCTTCCTCGAAATTGCTGATGGCCGCGGTCTCGGTGATCTCGAAACAAAACCAGGCGGGGTCCACACCGTGGGCCTGAAAACGGGATTCAATAAAGCCCGCCAGAGTGCCGTCGCCCAGGGATGTGCCGGAGAGATTGATCGACCAGCGACGCGGACGAAGGTGGCTGGGCATGCGACTGGCCCGTAGCAAGACCTGATCAATGACATGTCGATCGATGCGACTCATGAGATTGTAGCGTTCCGCCGCCGGAATGAATTGAGCGGGTGACACCAGGTCGCCGTTCTCATCCCGGAGTCTGAGCAGGATTTCCAGGCTGGGAAGGCGGCTGCTGTCAGCCTGAACCGGCACGATCCATTGGCCGAACAATTCGAAGCGGTCTTCCGCCAGGGCCCGGTCCAGTCGCGGGACCCAGCCCATCTCCCCGTGTCGGGCCTGGATATGCGCATTATCGCTTTGATAGACCTGGATCCGGTTTCGGCCAAGGTCCTTGGCCGCGTAGCAAGCCAGGTCCGCCTGTGCCAGCAGACTGTCATGTTCCAGGTTCGACTCACGCGTATGGGCAATGCCGATACTGGCGCCCACGGAAAAGGCTCGCCCTTCCCAGCTGAACTGGAAGGCCCGCACGGTTTCCAACAGGCCTTCGGCAATCTCCATGCTGCGCTCCACCGGGCAATTCGCCAGCAGCAGGCCGAACTCATCCCCCCCCAGGCGAGCAAGAAGGTCGGTCTTGCGCAGGCGTCGGTTCATGGCACGGGAGAGCTGACGCAGAAGCTCATCCCCGGCCATATGGCCACAGGTGTCGTTAACAACCTTGAATTGGTCCAGGTCCATGTAGATCAGGGCATGGGTTCGCCCTGGCTCCGGTGCCTGAGTGGTGACGATCCTTAGCTGATCGTCAAAGGCGCGTCGATTCAGCAGCCCGGTGAGGGCGTCGTGACTGGCTTCCCAGCTCAAGTCGGCATGGGCCTGGTTTCGGTCCAACTCCAGGGTAATCCGGGAAGCGAAGACATCCAGGACAGGCTCGGCCCGAGATGCCCGGGTCTGGGATATCGGCTTGCGGTCAAGGCAGATCAGCCACCCCCAGCGGCTTCCGCTACTGTGGCGGATGGTGGTTGCCAATACACTCGTGGCTCCCAATGCCTTAACCAGGGGATCCTGGCTGAGATCGTCGGCTGCGTTTTCCCGCAGAATCAGCCTTGCCTCGGCGCTCAGGCGGGCGATTATCTGTTCCGGTATGGCCGGTGCACGGAGTTCGCCAAGCTCATCATGGAAAGCGCACACGCTGGGCGAATCTCCCTCACCCTCTTCGCGAATCAGTACGGCCAGGTGAAGCCCCAGAGCCTTGGAGAGGTTTCTGACAGTAAGCTGGAAGAATGTCTCTTCGGTTTCCTTGCCACTCAGCAATGCCAGGGCGCGTAGCGCTTCCTCCAGCCGCTTGCGCTCGGTGATATCGCGGTCAATTCCCCGGTAGCCACGGAAATGACCTTCCTCGTCAAAAACCGGGGTGCCGCTGGTTTCCAGTACCACTTCGTGCCCATCTCGGTGGACATTGCGATTTTCCAGCAGATGAAAGGGTTCGCGGGACTCGATGATGCTGTG